>NZ_JADBSZ010000045.1:0-4953 GCF_020246425.1 Microcystis sp. M079S1 | reverse complement strand
GTCACGCGCAAAATTACCCGCGCTTTGGCCCGAATTATTGCCGGACAACAGAAAAAACTCTATCTAGGAAATCTTGATTCTAAACGGGATTGGGGTTATGCTAAGGATTATGTGCGGGCGATGTGGTTAATGTTACAACAGGAAGAACCGGATGACTATGTAGTGGCGACCAATGAAACCTATTCTATCCGGGAGTTTCTCGATATTTCTTTCCAATACGTTAATTTAAATTGGCAGGATTATGTGGAGTTTGATCAACGTTATTTGCGTCCAGCGGAAGTGGATTTATTGATAGGAGATTCCACAAAAGCCAGGGAGAAATTAGGCTGGCAGCCGTCGGTAACGTTCGAGGGACTGGTAAAATTAATGGTAGATGCGGATTTAGCGGCTTTGGGGATTAATCTTAATAACGGTGGTGATAGCGAACAGTTATTAAAAGATTTGGCTTATCTTCGCAATCGTTCCTTAATTGCCGTCGATTAAAAAGTCGGGTGGGTTAGGGAAGCGCAGCCCAACCCCCGTCTTGATCCATCGACATTTTTATCTGACTTTTAGGAATAAATTGGGTCTTTTTCCAGCAAACCTAGCAATTTTTGCATTTTAATCCAAGCCCTTCTCATTTGCCAGAATTTACTTTTTTCCATTGCGGCTATTTTGCTGTCAGCTTCTCGATAATCCAATTGGGTTTTTTGCAAGTCTTGTTGCAATTCTTGTTCATGAATTTCTAATTGTTTAATTCGTTCTCTAGCCCGTTCCAACTGAGCGAATATATCGACTTTTAAGGTGACTAAAGCAGCAAAAATGGCTTGGATATTTTGGGAGTAAAGTTGGGGATGATTATAAAAAAGTTGGGTATAGGAATAAATATAGTGTTCTGCGGTCATTGAGCGACTCATAGAATCAGCTTTTTGTCGATAGAAAAATAACACTTCTGGGATACGATAGACTTCTCGACCTAATTCGATCAGAGATAACCAAAAATCGTGATCTTCCCAACCATAAATTAAATTGCTATTATAGCCGCCCACAGTTTCCCAGTCGGATTTCCGAAACAAACCGGAGCAAAATATCATATTATCTACTAATATATCGGGAAATTTATACTCAGGCAGCGGCCAAATTCCTTGTCTATCGCCAAAATACTCCGCTTCGCAATAAACTATACCTAATTGCTCATCACCTTCTAGCAAAGTAACCGCTTTTTCCAGATAGGAATCGGCAATTTTATCATCGGCATCAAGGGGAAGAATATAGGTTCCTTGCGCTTGGGCAATTCCTAGATTTCTGGCTGTGGCAACCCCTTGATTTTCTGTGCGGATGATCCGGGTTTTTGGCTGTTGATAATTTTGTAAAATCTCGATGGTTTCCGGTTCTGTGGAGCCATCATCAATGACAAGGATTTCAATGTCTTGGTATGTTTGTACTAAAATAGATGCGATCGCATCATCAAGATAGCGACCTTGATTATAGCAAGGAATAATTACGGAAACTTGAGGAGCATGACTCATTGGGGGCAATTCTCTCCTACTTGAGCAAAAACTAGGTTATCAATAGCTTATCCCAAAAGCTCCCCTTTCTCGTTTTTCTAAGTAAAGGAAGTGTTGATATCCCCACTAGCAATTTCGGGATAGTAGGACATATTATGGATAAATTCTTAAATTATTCCGATTGGTGGACAAAATCACCCAATTGGGTGATCCCCGTGAGGGAAGCATCTCTTTTTAATAGAGGATAAGTTATTCAATAATCAGATTGTCATTATAAATGATCCTTAATCATGGAAGCTCATCAACAAAAACAACTCCGCACTTTCCTCTTGGAGAAATTAGCAATTTCCCCCCGTTCCCTCGATATGGCTGTGCGTCTCTGTGAAGCATCGGTGGGTTCTTTGCCGATGGTTTTATGGCAGTACGGTTTAATCGATTTGTCGCAATTGAATCAAGTTTTTGACTGGATGGAAACTGTCTAATTAGTTTTCAAGAATAGGACATTAATTATCATTTTTATTAAGAAAATTGACCAATCCTCAGAGCAGCAATTTACTGCAATTTATTTATTAAATCCCGTTAAGGTTTATCATGGTAGAAAACCTCCCCTTTACTGGGACTAATTAAACCGGCTATCATCCGTTATTTCCCCCCGTTTTAATTCGAGATCGATCTGGTCTAAAATAATAATTTTGCGCCTTGATCGCCTTTTTGCTTGTCATGACAGTAAGGTAGGAAGGGACTTAATTAATATGGCATAGGTTCTTGAGTTAGGCATCGACTATATGGAACTCTTTCAGGGCCGGATAGAAGTTGAGATTTTCGTGGCCCGGACGACTGAGTTTAATCAGGGCAAACCGTTGGGATGGGGGCAATTTTTGCCATTGTTCTAAACTAATTTCGATCTGGAATTCTCTAGCTTTTTCTCGGACTGTATCGGGTATCTGGCTATCATCTAGCCAAGCGGGATGGGGAGCTATTGCTAGTTCTCCTGGGGGATAGCCAGTTTTTTCGGTGATTAATTTTTGCAGAAAATCTCGATAAATTTTGGCTTCTGCTGCCGTCGTACAAGCCATATTAACTAATACCATTCTTTCTGGTTGACTCAACTGCATCCAATGGGATAATTTTAATTTAACTCCACAGGTATCTAGTTTCATTCTCACGGTCATCGGGATACAACGTAAGGAGTCAACAAATTCGGCTTCAAAGTCGAAAAAGGTGGTCATATCATTTCATTGGGTTGCTTAGTATAAATCTATGATACAGTGCCGTGGGATAATTGCTAGGGACAAAATGTTATTTTTATTGAATAAAATTGGCTCGATCTTGATGACTAGAGACGAGAATTTCCTCTAGTTCCTGCCATTTTTCTCCTGCAATATAGTCAATAATTTGATCAAGATTTTGCCGATAATTTGTCAAGGATATCAATAAAGCTTGACGATTGTATTTAGCCATCATTAAACCTAATTCGGGATTACCGCCACCGACGCGACTGGTATCGCGAAAACCAGAACTAGCTAAATTTTCCGCTAATTGGCGAATATTCAGGTCTTGTTCTTTCGCACAAGCTTGGATTAAACTGGTACTAATCATTACTGGCAGATGGGAAATCCAGGCCACGGCTTGATCGTGTTCTTCGGGGGAAGAATAATAAATTTTACAGCCTAATTTTTGTACTATTTCGGTTAAGATTTCCACGGCAAAATCAGGAGTAGATTCGAGGGGAGTAATCAGATAGGGGGTATTGACAAATAAACCCAATTGTGCTGCATTAATTCCCTGTTCGGTTTTCCCAGCCATAGGATGACTACCGACAAAATTCGGACATAATCGACTACAATTGGCCACAATTGCCCCTTTAACCGATCCCACATCGGTGACAATGGCTTGGGGTTTTAAATAGGGAGTTAATTTTTGCAAAGTTGGCACAATTAAATGTATGGGAGTACAAATAAAGATTAAATCGGCAGTAGCCAATAATTCTAAACTGGTACTAGATTCATCTACCACTCCTTTTTGTACAGCGATATCACAGGTGGATTGTTGACGAGAAACTCCCAAAACCTTATAACCTTGTGATTGTAAATCTAACCCCAAGGAACCCCCGATTAAACCCAGTCCAATAATGCCAATATTCATTAGTTTTACTCAAAGATAATTTCGTCTTCCACTCGCCAAGCAGGATCGACAATGCACAAGAAAACTAAGGTTTCCTCTCCACAATTATGAATATATTGTTTAGCTAGAGGAGGTATATAAATGGCAGCACCGACAGTCACTAATTGCACTTCCTCATCGATGTGCATTTCCCCTTGTCCTTGCAGAATATAATAAACTTCCGCAGTTTTTAAAGCGTGGGGAGTAGAAGTTTCCCCCACATCTACCTGGGCGTGGGCTAAACTATAACGTAGATTCAACGGCTGTTTATCGGGATGCAATAACTCGCGCAATCGGGTATGATCACCGGCGATAAATTCTTCACATTCGAGCAGTTTTCTGATTAACATAGTAAAATTAAACCCCGAAGATTGTTTTTATTTTATCATTGAGTCAAAAGCTGAAGACTAATAGCCGTTATCATAGAAATATTTAGCATCGCCAGAATTAACGAATGACTTGGTTAGAACATAGTGTACAGGTAGAAGTGGACGCGCCGATCGATCTGGTTTGGGATCTCTGGTCAGATTTAGAACAAATGCCCCAGTGGATGAAATGGATCGAATCGGTGAAAATTCTAGAGGAGGAGCCAGAGCTTTCCCGTTGGAAGTTAGCCAGTGGTGGTCTAGAATTTACTTGGTTGTCACGGATACTGAAAATTGTCCCCCACCAGATGATTCAATGGGAATCCGTGGACGGGTTGCCTAACCGCGGGGCGATTCGTTTTTATGACCGTCATGGTAGGAGTATTGTGCGACTGACAGCATCCTATGCTATACCCGGTTGGTTAGGAAAATTGATGGATAATCTTTTCCTCGGTCGAGTGGTGGAATCAACCCTGCAAGCCGATCTAGAGCGTTTTCGCCTTTATGCGCTCAATATTGTCAATAATACGCCGCCAAGGTGAGGTAATCATCAGCAGTTAGGAAGTTTATTTTTTGTCCGATGGCTCTAGTCAGTCACCGACTAGGGACAAGAACTTTAGTCCATTTTAATCGGGTGCATCTCATATTTGTGGCTCTCTCGTACTTGTAGTGATCAGCAGAAGTTATTAAAAGAGGGTGAATGCAATTCGCCCCTACCATAATATTATTGTAGGGGCGCATCGCGTGCGCCCAAAATGTGATACAGATATTTCTCCAAAATTGAGATGCACCCTTTTAACCCACATTCCGCACCCTCAACTGTCACAGATCAAAAAAGCTATTAAAGTAGTACATAATAACTAAAATTAATTCAAAGGTTAAAAGGGTTAATGAGAATGTATAGCATTAAAAGGGGTATGGAGCGAGAAAGAGAAAAT
>NZ_JADBSZ010000044.1:0-16687 GCF_020246425.1 Microcystis sp. M079S1 | reverse complement strand
AAATCAATACATGACGCTGGTTTTGGGATGTTGCTTAATTTCTTGGACTACAAGCTAGAAAGAGAGGGAGGAAAACTTGTAGAAGTTGACAGGTTTTATCCGAGTACAAAACTCTGTTCTGGCTGTGGATTTAAAAATGATTTGTTGACTCTCAGTATTCGTGAATGGATTTGTCCAGAATGTAAGAGTCATCACGATAGAGATGAAAACGCAGCCAAGAATTTAAGGGAAGAAGGTATGAGAATACTGTCAACAAATACCGATGGACAGTCGGAATTTCAAGCTTGGGGAGAAACTGTAAGACTCGTTGGTACTTGTACCCAAAAGCGGGTTTGGGGTGAATCAAGAATCCCCCGTCACAGCGTCAGCTTGACGGCGGGAGTGTCAAAGAATCTTATTCTAGAGGATTTCTGAACAGCAAGGAAGGGTATTAAGTCACCAATAAACAACAAAGTTCGATAATTTTGGTTTGCAAAGTTGCCAAAGGTTCTGCACCCCGCTTGAGACGATATTCTAATTCGAGAAGTATGGGCAAGGTGGCCAGAAGTTGCTTAGAAGAAAAGGATTGTATCTCTTTGCGAATGAAATACAGTCGCTTGGGATTGGCAATTTCGGCGGCGGCGGCGATATTTTTGTCGTCTTTTTCTCCTTCTTCAATTTTTAATTTCACTATTGCCCAAGTGCGAAATTGACCCCCTAGGGTGGCGGTGATAGCCAAGGGGTTCTCGTTGCGATTTAATAATTCATTGACTAATTCGAGGGCCTTGCCTGTCTCCCGTTTTAAAATAGCACTGGCTAACTGTAAGCTGCTTTGATTGCTGGCGTTGACTAAGCTTAAAATGTCCTTTTTGTCAATAGTTCCCGCCGAATTATTTTTAAATAAACGCAGTTTTTCTAACTCCATCCACAACAAGCGGCTGTTATTTCCCACTGATTCTGCTAAGAGTTCGATCGCATCGGGGGTTAATTTTACCCCCACTTCTTTGGCAATTTCCCTAACTCTTTGGGCAATTTCCTCGACTTTCCAAGGCGGAATTAGTTCAAATTCTTTAACCTCTGCCTGATTTTGGATAAACTTGCTCGATTTTAAGCGGGAGTCGGGTTTTTTGGCACTGGTTAATAACAGATAGGAATTTTCGGGTAAATTGGGCAAAGTGCGCTGTAATTCCTTAAAAATATCCTCGGAACATTGTTGACAAATAACCGTATCGGCTAACCAAACCAAACGATTTCCCATGCCGAAAACTGGAGTCATCGCTTGATTGAGGGCCTCGATAATTGCTTCATTGCGATCGCCGTTGATTTTGTCATAATTAAACTGTATCCAATTGGGATCGAGAAGTTTTGCTTGCAGATTTTTCACCGCTTGGTTAATAGCAAATTCATCTTCTCCCCAATAAAATATTGTCGGCATAAGTTTCTACTTATAGCAGTTAAGTAGGTAGGTGTTAAAAGTTGTCAGACACCCCTCTTATCAAGGGGGGACTAAGGGGGAATCGGCACCCCCCTTATTAAGGGGGGCAGGGGGGATCAGAAGCGAAATTTATCTTCAATTTAATTAGAACTACTTACTTATCTTGAGGTGTCACTATTACCCATTTTGCCAGATTTTTACAGTTTTGTCAGCACTACCAATAATTAAATATTTACCATCGGCACTAATTACTAAAGATAACAGTTTGTCTGTGGGTTGATCAAGGGTTGCTAATTTTCCTTTGCTTGTTAAATATCAAAACTTAATTGTTTGCTCCGAAAGCTTGTTTAATCTGATCAGCACAAGCATGAGAGGATAAACCAAGAATTTCCTAATATTAACTATGGCTATTCATCAACACAGTTAAAGACGATCTGACTCGATAATTTCCCAAATTAATCAAAAAATAGACTCGATCGACCCCAAATAACGCACAATAAAAAAGGAAATGTCAAAGGAGAATCGCAAATGTTGCCCTATATCCTAGCGGTTGTTGTGGGATTGAGTAGTCTGTACCTCCTCACCACCGCTTTTATCGCCCCCGATCGCCACCGTCAAGATGATTTTCTCTGGAGTGCGGTAGGATTATTCTATGCCCTTGTCCTCTGGTTGTGCGCGGGAAGGATTACAGGCGCTATCCTCCTAGGACAAGTTGCCGCAGCCATTTTATTTATTGCTTTCGCTTGGCAAACTCTCAAACTCAGACAAGCACTTTTTTATCCCGACAAACCGGTTAAATTATTTACTATTGTCGGTTGGTTAGGCAATCGTTTCGGGAAAGTTACTCCCTCCCAATCCCCTAAAACTAAAGCTAAAGCTGAGAAAGTAGCAGCAAAAGTTAAAGAAACGGTTAAAGAAACGGTGGACCCCGTTATAGAAAAAGCCGCGGCTATCGGGGAAACTATTACAGAATCAGTGACAGAAATTGCGGAAAAAGCTCAAGAAACGGTGGACCCCGTTGTCGAAAAAGCGGCGGCTATCGGGGAAACTATTACAGAATCAGTGACAGAAATTGGGGAAAAAGCCGCAGAAATTATTGATGATGGGGAAACTTTCGATGATTTCGATGATTTCGATGATTTTGATTTGGCAACGGAAGAGATCAACTCTTCCGAAAATCCCCCAGAAATTCCCCCGACTGAACCTGTCGCAAATGTTGAAGTCGAAACTATTGCTGTTAGCGAAACGGTGATTATTGAAGTTACCGAGGAAAATTTGCCTCCAGAAAAAACTATCGGAGAAGATACTCCCCCAGAAACTCGATCGCAAAGCGCAGAAAATCCCCCCCCAGAGGAAGATTTGCCCCCAGAAAAAACTATCGGAGAAGATACTCCCCCAGAAACTCGATCGCCAAGCGCAGAAAATCCCCCCTCATCGGATTAAAAATTAAGACTATTGAGCGGGTGGGTTAGGCAGTAATTACTCAAGAAATGGTTCTTCGTTACTTGGTATGGTTCGATAGGGGGGGCATAAATCGACTAAATCCTTATCTGGCAAGAGACTTAATTGATTAGTTCGTTCTAGATCGAAAACAATTGACAAAAATTGCCAAATGTCTTTCTATATAAGGGTTACATTTATTATAAACCCCGTCCATTGCATAACACAAACCGAAGAACCATGATTCCCTGACTTTTCCACTGTTTATAATGCCAGAACATGGTGGAGTAGGGAGAGAAATCTTTCGGGAATTCCCGCCAATTACAGCCATTTTTGAGTTGATAGAAAATCCCATCTAAAATCTGTCGTTTTGTCCCTTTCGGGGGGGCCAGTCAATTTCTTCTTTGGCAATAGCGGTTCTGCGATAGACTACTCTTCATTCGTCATACTACTTGAGTAGATTTTAGCTTACTCCTCTATTGATTTTCGGGGACGACTAGACGGTGGCGCATTCACTGACGGGGTTCAGACCAAAGTATTGCCGTTAAACAGGCTACAGACTCTCTTCCCTGAAACCTATAATGGACAAGGTTTTCGCTTCACCTTTTCAGCCTAGCATCTACATTATAAAAGATACCAAATGGGTTCTATAATAGATTTGGTGGTTGGGAGATTAAAGCCTCAATATCAAACTGGGTAAGCATTCTTCCTTGATTTTTCCAATCGGGTCTAAAAAAATGATCATGCCTTCAAATCCTTTCACTATTGGTCAACGAGTTACTCCTGAAAATTTCATTGGAAGAAAGACATTAATCAGGAGAGCATTGCATCAGATTAGAAGCCGTAGTTCTCTAGCGGTTTGGGGTGGTCCGGGTATGGGCAAATCATCTTTTTTAAAACTGCTAACATATCCTATTATCTGGGAACAATGCGGGCAAGATTATAACCAAGCAGTTGTTGTATTCATTGACTGTCAAAGCCTGGAACCTTTTAAGATTTCTGATTTTTGGCGCAATATTTTAGTAACAATTAAGAATAATTTTTCTTTCTTAAAAACCAGTATTGATACTCTTTCAGAAAAACCAGAAGCCACAGTTAATGATTTGCTTATTATCTTGCGTTTACTTAAAGAACAGGGTAAATTTTTAGTTTTACTTATCGATAATTACGATGTAACCTTACGTCCCAATTCCCAATATACGAAAGCTGATATAGATACCTTCGTCAGTCAGTGTCGTACCCTGGCTCAATCCGAGGAGCAAAATATCTCGATAGTTGTGACTTCATCTCGTCGGTTGAGTCAAATTGGTCCAGAACTTACACCTGATAAATCACCTTGGTATAATGGTTATTTATTTGAAAATCTTAAGCCTTTTACTAATCAGGAAGTAAACCTTTTACTCGATAGAAGTGAGAGTCTATTGGGTTGGAAACAAGCTATCCGTAAAATTGCTGATGGTAATCCAGCTTTACTGCAAAATGCTTGTTTCTTATTATATGAAGAATTGGTTTCGGGAAATAACCTTAATGAGAAAAAATTTATTCAAGAATTTCAAACAAACACTTTACACTTATTTCAAGCTATTTGGCAACTGTCCACTGAAACAGAGCAAAATTTGTTAATGTTGCTGGCTTTATCCCAATTAGAAGGCAAATTAGGAAGGAGTCGATACGCTCTCGGCGGAATTGAAGCGATTTTCAGTCAAAAAGAAATAGAATTAAATAATTTGGTTGAGCGAGGTATCTTAAAGAAGGTAGAGGGAGAAGAAAATACTACTTATTCTTTCTGCTCATCTATAATGGAGTGGTGGGTGATTAAGCAAATCGAGAATAGCCAGGAAGAGGAGTTGAAAAAACGACAAAGAGGATTCCTTAATTTAATGAGCCGCCAACAGACGACAAGAGTTAATACTGCTATTCGTTGGCTATGGCAAAATAAAGATAAGATAGCATCTATCATTGAGCAAGTAGGGGGGTTATTATCATGATGACAACACAAACAAGGCACATAAATCCCTATATTGTCGGTCGTCCCATTTATGACCGAGAGTCATTTTTTGGCCGACGGAAACTTTTTAGATTTATTGAAGATAATCTCAAACAAAATACACAAGTTGTTTTGCTGCATGGTCAAAGACGTATTGGTAAATCTTCTGTACTCATGCAAATTCCTAATTTTGTGGGACTAGGTGAGTTCGTGTTTATCTATTTTGATTTGCATGATAAAACGCGACTACCACTTGACAGTATCTTACAAAATCTTGCTTCAACTATTGCTGATAAGTTGAATATTCCTCAATCAGAATCTTTGTCCTTGAATTATAAAACGGTTTTCTCTGATGAGTTTTTACCTCAAGTAATTGAGGTCTTAAAAGAGCAGAAACGAAAAATGGTTTGGTTATTAGACGAATTTGATGTTTTAAATGATCAAACACCTGATTCCCCAGTTGAATCTTTTTTTCCTTATCTGGAAACTCTTATCGGTCAATACAATAATTTATTTATCATTCCAGTAATAGGGAGAAGAGTAGAAGATTTAACCAACTTAAAAAGCTTATTTAGACAAGCTGTCAATCAAGAAATTGGCTTATTAGAAAAATCAGATGCTAAAGCATTAATTACTGAACCTGCTGCACATTATTTAAACTATGATTCTCAGGCTATCGATGCAATTTTAGAATTGAGTTCAGGTCATCCTTATTTTACTCAAGTGATATGTAATGCTCTTTTTTTACAAGCTGAAGAAGAGGATAAGTCAGAAATTACCTGTGATGATGTTACTAAAATTGTCGATGATGCAATTGAAACTGCTGAAGGAGGACTAGCTTGGTTTCGAGATGGATTACCGATTCCTGAAAGAGTTGTTTTTTCAGCAGTAGCGCAAGCGGAGAAAATGGCTGAGAAGAAAAATAATTCAGTGACAGAAGAACCTTTAAAACTGCTCAGAGAATATGGAGTTATCATAACAGAAGCTTTAAATAAAGCTCCGGAAAATTTAGTTCAATGGGAATTTTTAGAGAGAGTAGAAAATTCAGAATTTCACTACAAAATTAAAGTTAAGCTAGTTCGTTATTGGTTGGTTAAACGCTATCCTTTAAGACAGGCTATCTGGGATTTAGAAAAAGTTGATTTAGATGCTTGCCGACTTTTTGAATTGGCCGAAGATATAGCTGAGAATCGTAATTTATCTAGTTCCGATATTTATGAACAAATTACAAAACTGAATCCTAATCATTTTACGGCTTTATTTAAATTAGCTGAAGATTATCTTGACACTAAAAACTATCAACAAGCATTAGAAAAATATAACAGAGCATATAAAGTTGATCCCACACGCGCTTATGAAGGATATGAGCTAACGCGAGGAAAAAAATATAGAATTTGGTGGAATAAAAACCGATTAACATTAGCTTTATTATCTGTATTTTTACTAACAATAAGTGTTACTATTAATCTGTTCCAACTGTCCCAAGTACAAACACAACTTAAAGAAAAAAAAGCCAGACTTGCCGAATTAAAAGAACTAAAGGAAAAAGTTGATGGTCAAACTACTTCTACTTATCCAAGTCAACCGCAAATCCAACCTCCATCTCAATCTCCACCAAAAGTTTCGTCCAGCGGAACTAATGCCGCAGTTAGCGGCACCCCAGGAACCAAAAATATACGTTCTGGCGCTGGGACTGTTTATGGGGTGGTAGGAACTGTCCGTACAGGCGATCGTGTGCAAATTTTGGGTAGTAGCTATGATAAAAATGGTTATCAGTGGTACAAAGTCTATCATCCTCAGTCTGGTACGACAGGCTGGATTGCTGCTCAATTAATTAGCTCTGACTAGCTCTAGTGTGACAATAAGTAACTGCACACAATTACTACAACTAATATGAAATCTTTTATTTCAGATTTTCGATATTTTATTATTCCTATAATTGTTGTAATGGGTGTATCGATTTATTTAGGGTTTAAACAGCCGACTGAACCGCCAACCACTGCGATAGTTTCTACCTCGCCGTCGGTTTCTTCTACTTCTCTAATTTCCCCTGCTCCTATCCCTAAAAATACTCTAACGCCTCCCTTACAGCGACCTTATCCTTTGGCAAATACATCCAAAGCTTTGCCAGTTCCTTCACCCAAACAGATGGTTACTGGTGCTGATGATATCTATTCACTATCTTCGCCACCTCCCAAGAATCACACTGTACTTTCACCCCCTAACCAAACTGAAATTCCTTTTCATATAAAATACGAAGAAAATGCTAATGATTTAGTGGAAATTGGTATTTTCTACGAACGTAAAGCATATCTAAATCGAGAAGCGGCAGAGATGTTTAAACAGATGCAATTAGCCGCTCAACAAGAGGGAATTGAGATCATTCCTGTTTCTGGCTTTCGCTCAGTTGCCGATCAAAAAAAGCTGTTTGAGCGACAAATTCAACGCCAAGGAAGCAAGAAAGCAGCCTCTAAACTGAGTGCGCCTCCAGGTTTCAGCGAACATCATACAGGCTATGCTCTCGATGTTGGTGACGGTAAAAGTCCTAATACTGTCCTCAAATTGACATTCGACTCTACTGAAGCCTATCGCTGGCTAGAAGTTCACGCTGCTCAATATGGCTTTGAACTATCATTTCCGAAAAACAATTTCCAAGGTGTTAGTTATGAACCTTGGCACTGGCGTTTTGTCGGTTCAGCAACAGCTCAAGAAATTTTTAGAGTAGCAAAGACACAAAGACAATGATTATACCTAGACTCTCTCGTTGACAAAAGGTCATTAGATAAAATTCTAGCGTTAAAACCAAAAATGTTGGGTTCTTCTTTACTTGGTATGATTCTATATGGAGACATAAATCGACTAAATCCTGATCTGGCAAGAGATTTAATTGATTAGTTCGCTCCAGATCGCAAACAATTGACAAAAATCGCAGTAATGTCTGTTTCTATAAGGGTTTCATCCCTTATAACCCTGTCCGTTGCATAAGACAAACCGAAGAGATCAAGAAATTAACTAATTAATTTAATCTTCACCCCCCACCCAGTCAAACCAAGTTTAAAAGGTGAATGGTTTTATTTTCCCAGTACAGGGGGATAGAGCTTCTCGTTTTTCGGGACGAGTCCTGAGATAATCTTCTAACCAAAGACAACCTCGATCGAGCAATTTTTGTAAATAATTATATTCCGTTTCTAAGGGCCATCGATGCTTTTGACCATCCCTAGCAATAATCACAATCTCTTGACTATCAGGACTAAAAGCGATCCCATAGACGATATCTTCTTCTATTTTAAACTCGGAGCGCAAATTTCCGTCCATGTCCCAGCGTCTAGCTGTACCATCCCTTGAAATAGCGGCGATTTTCTCACCATCGGGACTAAAACTAACTCCATAAACGGGAAAAGAATCGGTTTTAATCTCCTTTAAAAGATTGCCCTGTAAATCCCAAATTTTAATCTTTCCCCGAGTAGCGGTAGCAATTTTTTGATGATCAGGAGAAAACACCAAATCATAGATAATATTATCATCGGCTGTCCAGGAATTAATTAATTGAGGCCGATGATTGCTTAAATGCCAGTATTGAACTTTTCCCTCGCTTGTTCCCGTGATTATTGCTGTTCCCTCTCCATTAAAAGCAAGACTATAAATCGGTGCTTGACTAGCGGTAAATTCTTGAAGCATTGTTCCTTTTTGACTCCAGATTTGTACTTTTCCATTTCTTCCTGTAATCGCTATCTGATTACTATCGGGATGAAAAGCTATACTATAGATTGAGCGCATTTTTGTGGCAAATTCTCTAATTTTTTTTCCCTGGGAATCGAGTAAAGTGATTTGACCATCTTTGTTAGCAATAGCGATAATATTGCCCTGGGAATTAATGCTAACACTGGTATTATCGGCCTGAGCTTGATTTAAATTGTTCAGTTGCCAAATTTTAGCCGTTTCATCACTCGATCCAGTTACCACCTGTTTTCCATCTTGACTAAATACAGCAGTAAAAACTGATTCTTGATGTCCTCTGAGAGTAGTTATTTCTTCCCCTTGCATTCCCCAAATTTTAGCACTACCGTCACTAGATGCAGTAATTATAAACTTGCCATCAGGACTAAAATTAACACTGTTGACAAAATCTTGATGTCCCTGGAAAGTAGCTCTTAAATTTCCCTGTAAATCCCAAATTTTAGCAGTTTTATCTGCCGCTGCTCCGGCAATTTTTTGACCGTCGGGACTAAAATTAACACTATAAAAAGTCTCAATATTATCTTGACCTAAACTCAAGATAATTTTACCTGATAAATCCCAGATTTTAATCGTACCATCCCGGGAAGCGGTGGCAATTTTTTGACCATCGGGACTAAAACTAGCTGCATCTATCGATCTTTTATGTCCCTTAAATACCTGTAAAGTTTCACCTGATAAATTCCATAATCTAGCGGTTTTATCCCTGGAAGTGGTGACAATTTTTTGACCATCGGGACTAAAACTAACACTATAAACTGATTCTTGATGGTCAGGATAGGTGACTAAATTTTGCCCTTGCAAGTTCCAAATTTTGGCGGTTTTATCTTCGGAAGCGGTGGCAATTTTTTGACCATCGGGACTAAAACTAACACTATAAACTGCTCCCTGATGACCTGTCAAAGTTTGAATATTCTCACCTTTTTGATTCCAAATTTTTACCGTCCCATCTTGGGAAGCAGTGGCGATTTTTTGACGATCAGGACTAATACTAACACTATAAATAGTTCCCTGATGTCCTTGCAGTTGGTTTTTTTCTTGAATGCGATCTAAAATTTGTTGTAGGGTAATAATTGGACTGGTAGCAGGATATTTACCCAGGGTTTGGTCATCGGTAACGATATTTTTTAAACTATTGACTGCTTGCATGGCCGCCATTAAAGATTCTAGTTGTTCAAATTGAAATTGTTGCCAATAACTATCACCCTGGCGCTGTAATTGAATACCTAATTGAGCGGTTTCTACTTGCTGCCATGCTTGTTTTACCTGAATAAAAGCTAAGAAAGAACCCAAAAGAGAAGCAATTAAAATTACTGAGCCAATTTTAATTCTCTTGGTGGCTTTTTGGTGAGCAATTGCTAGAATTTTATTAGCTTGTCTCTGAGTTTCTAAGCTAATTTCTGCCTCTCTTTTATCGAGATTTTGACTGGCAGTTAAAAACTGATAATCAAGATTACTTAAGCTTTTACCCTGAGACCAATCGAGGGCATTATTTAAAGCTTTTCCGCGTAAAAGCCGCGATTCATCGGTATAATTAGACTGTTGCCAAGCGGCGATTGCTTCTGAGTAGGGACGCAATTGCTCTAATTGTTTTTCCACCCAATTGAGATTAAATATTTCTCGATAAATAGGATTATAAACTACTAACTGATTATCCTTTTTTACCACTAAACCCGATAACCTTAATTCCCCTTGTTCTGGACTATCATCGCACAGGATTGCACCTTTTTCTAAAATTTGTTGATAGATGCCTAACAAACGACCGGCTTTGTCTTGATTTCTTAACAAGCGATCAGCAATAGTTCGCAGATGAACTGGTTCATCATGAGATTCCCAATTATTAATAATTCTTTCTTTGATCAGCGTCTCAATATCTAAATTAGTTTCCAGCAATAGCTGACAGATTTTCTGGGTTAAAAATGGCTGTCCTCCCGTCCAAAAAATAACTTTTTCTAACCAGTCGGGTTGATAATTACTTTGACTGGATAATCCCGCGGCTAAAGGAGCAATTTCTGCAAGATTAAATCCCGTTAATTCGATCGCTTGGCCGATATTAAAAGATGTTTGGGTCTTTTCGCGAATTAAATCTGCTGGGGTAGCAACACCGAATAAAGCGAAAGTAATTCTTTCATACTGGGCATTTTCCGCTCTTTGGTTATAACAATAACGAATCAGGGAAAAAAAGTCATCTAGAGAAAACTGTAAACTGAGAATTTTATCGATCTCGTCGATAAAAATATATATTTTCTCTCCCCGACAATAAACTAATAAAATTTCCTCGATAAATTGTCCCAAACGCTGCACGGGAGGTAAATCCTCTCGCTCGCGCAACCAGGATTTAAGATTAATTTTTCCCGTCAGATTAAATCCTAAAAACAAACGGGTAATCACCCCGTTATACCATTGGGATAAATTATCATTACTACCAAGACTGGTTATATCTACGGACGCGCAATCCATGCCCAATTGCTGTAAAATATGAGTCACTCGTACCCTTAAACTGGATTTACCCATCTGACGACAGTTAAAAACGTAGCAAAATTGACCATTTTTCAACGCCGTTAACAGTTCTCGATCGGCATTTCTCTCGATATAGGTAGGATGGTTATAGGCAAGACTACCCCCAACACGATATTGATAATTCATTATCCTTAAACAAAATTATTCCAATGTCACCAACGGAAATAAAATAGACAATTGTGATGGAGATATCTATAATGCAAGGATAATCGCTATTGACAACCTATCCCCAAGGCAATTATGAAGAAAACTTTTTTCACCTCCATCGCCGTTAGTGCCACCCTCGTCAGTGGTATTGTTTTAGGTACTCTTGATGCTGGCAGTGCCTCCGCTTGTGCTTTCGCTAAAGCTAAAGGCATTTTTGGCAGCAATACCACCTTCCATGTCAATCCTAACAAACTTATTTTAGGGGTTGCCGCCGCTACAGGAGCAATCACCGTAGCCGGTGTTTTAAGTTACCGTCGTTTTCACTCCGGGCAGCCTCCTGAAGATGCCGCCGCTAAGCTGCCGTCGGTATTTCCTATCCCCATTCCCCCCGTCGCTTTAAACGCGGCAGTGGAGGCGGAAGAAGCGGCAGAAACCAGCAAAATCTCCTAAAAATCTGCTATATTTCCTCAAAAAAGGTGTTGGCATCCCCGCAGCTTTCCAGCCAGGCAACACCTTTTTCTGCCTAATTGTGTCCCAGTTATCAGAATTTCTGGCGATTTTTAAGTTATGTTAAAAAGTGCAACCCTACCACCAGAGGTCAAGATGGGCAACTCTACCACATTTTCTGACACCCCACTTCACAAAGATCATCACACTTGGGAGCATTTAAAACAAGCCATCGCCGCTAGTTCCGGTTTTCGGCGTTGGCAGCAAGAACAACTAGAATCAGGTAAAAATAGAGACGATGCTGATGCTCGCATTTGTTCCTATCTACGGGAAACTTTAGAAACTTTAGCCTACTAGATTGATGCTCCCCAGCTATGACTGCATGGGGACTTTTTTTGTCCGTTTAAGCTAATTTGAAGACCTTATTTTCTGCGCGCCTCGTAACCCAACAACCAGACAAAAGCGACAATTAAAGGCAGGAAATAATAAATAGCTCGATAGGCGATTAAAGAGCCTAAAAGCTCGGCATTAGATACATATTCGGGGCGTAATCTCAGCATGATAAACTCAAAAACACCTATTCCCCCTGGCACATTGCTTAATACCCCTGCCGTCATGGCAAATACATAGAGACCGAAAAATCCTAAAAACGAAATATTGTAGCTGCCCGGGAGAAGAAGATAGAGAACTCTAGCGGCTAATATCCAATCGATAAAAGTCACCAAAATCAAAGCCAGGGAAAGAGTCCAAGAGGGTAAATAGATATTTTCTTGGCCGATTCTTATCGGTTTTTTATAGGTGAGAGTCAAGAAAAAATAGCCCGCAACCAGCAATAAAAAAATTACTCCTAAAGGTTTGGTAGTTAAAAAAGGTAATTTTAAAATTTGAGGAATCCGTTGGGGATCGAGGAGGAAACTTAAACCACCAATGCCTAACATTCCTAACCAAAAGCTTAAATGGGTAAAAGTGATAACTTTGGCAATATCCACCACCCCCACCCCCGCAGTAGTATAGAAACGATAACGGATCGCCGTCCCAGAAAATAAGGTTAAACCAATGGTATTACCAAGAGCATAACTGATAAAAGCAGTGCGGATAATAGTGCCTAAAGCTAAGGGATGATTGATATAATAAAAACCTAGGCGATCATAACCCGTCATCGACAAATAACCCAAAGCCATCCAAAAAATAGCTTCTAGCTTATGACTTGTGGTAATATGATCCAAACTAGCCAAGAGTTGGGCAAAAGTGTAGTGTTTAAATTCTTGACTAATTGCCCAGACCGCTAGAATAAATAAACTCAAGGACAGGATAATCGGAGCAAAACGCCGGATTTTTTTATACATCTTACTTTTTACGAATTACTTTTGACTCATTAAAATTTATGAAAAGATCAAAGTTAGATTTAGCTAAACGTTTAAATCGATCCCGAAAAAGGAAATATGATAAATTCCTGACTTCCTCCTTATATTTATCAATTATTCTGGGTTTATTTTATCTACTCTACCTCAATCTTCCTTGGTCTTTTCATCTTTTTATGCGTTGGGTGACTAAAGGGGGTGATTTAGACAAAATTCCCGCCAAATTTTATGCAGAACTTAATCAATTGTGTTTGAGAGTAGATAGTACGGGGGAAGTAAAAACGAGAAACTATACAGAACATACAGAAATCGCCGAATCTCTCGGTACATTTAGATGTACTTTAGTTAATGGTGGTCAAGAATGGTTAATAGAAGATTATAAATCTTTTAATTCTGCCGATGAAGCGATTTTAGGCACTCAGTTAGCGGTTTTTATCGCCGAGATTTTGGGAACAGATTATAGTTATAACATTCGCGCTTATATTCCCAATACTAAGTATCAAATAGCTCCCAAAACCAAATCCTAGACTAGGGATGGGTTTCTCACCCATCCTTAGAAAAAAATTAGTTTTCCGATACGGGTTTTGGTCGGGAAGGCCGAGGGATAGGGGATTGTCCAGGGGTAAAAGGTCGTTTTTCTCCTTCCCCCGAGGGATGACGATTTTTATCAAAAGGCTTTTTAAAACCTCCCTTACCCATCGGTTTTTTCTTGCTGGCAAAACCGAGGTCTAAACCTTCCAAAATGGTTAAGGCATCCCCTTTCAGTTGTACCTGAAAATCCCAAAAACGACTGATCGGTTTACCAGGTAAAGTGCCGCGCAATTTTAGTTTAAAAAACTTGGGTTTGTCCGCTTCAGTTTTGGGCATTTGTCGGATTTTGACCACTACCGCTTGATTTTCCCGTTCGGTAAAGATGACTTCGCCTCGAATCGAGAAATAACCCGGGGTAGAAGCGAGGAGAGGTTCTATCTCCTGATCATCCTCCTTTTTCAGGGTTTCTGGTTCCCAAACACCGACAATCTGAACATGAAGGGCATCATTTTCCTGACGGGTGCGCGGATAAACCACCCAAAGATGGGGTTTTTCCAGATCGAGATGATTTTTAACCAAACTGATCACCCGACCGAGAATCACAGAATCGATCAGAGTACCATCGGCAGTTAAAATATTGCCTTTAGTTAATTGTTCCTCCGATCGCTGATAATGGCCATAGACGAGACCGATCGCCCGATACTGCCGCAGATGACTGGGAGGGGGGATCGGTTGTTGACGTTTGACTTCTGCGGGGGTGGCTGACTCTACGGCTAAATCAGCCTCAGTATGGGGGGATTCAAGGGGGACTTCCTGAAGTGGAAATTCAGGAGTCGGGGGGGTTTTCGGTGATTCGGTAAACCGATTCCCAGGACGATTCATATCACACTCCTAGCGGCGGAGACACATAGTAAATTAGTAATCAAGCAAGTCAAAAGCGCGATCTGGGGGGTTACAATAACCCTCTAGGGCGACTCTACTGGCATCTAATATATTAAGAACCATGATCTTTTGACTGTCAACCCAGTCAAAACCCTTTTGAGTCTTGACCGTTTGCCCATTGTACTTAATAAAGAGCGGCCAATTCGATCGATCCCCTCATCAAATCTCCAGATTTCCATAACATTTTCTTGTCTGTCCTCTCGCACCCCAGTCTATGAAAGCCTCTCTCTCTCACCGTCGTTGGCTGTCCATCGGTCTCGTCCTGATGTTATTTGCTTTGCTGTCTTTCTCGATTATGCCGCTATTGACTTCTATTCTCCAGAGTGAGCGCTCCTCGGGCCAGAGTCATCTGTCCGCAGTCAAACAAGAGGAATTAGCCAGTCAAGCACTGGGTTATCAGATGGTTTTAGAGCGCGAACCCGATAATCAGACGGCTTTGCGGGGATTATTAGATACTCGCTTACAGCAGGGCGATTTAAGGCAAGCGATCGAACCTTTAGAAAAATTAGCGCAACTTAACCCCCAACAATCCGATTATCTGCTACTTTTGGCGGAAGCGAAACAGCAAATAGAGGACTATGCAGGAGCCACAGCCAGTTATCGCGCTCTTTTAGCCTCCCATCCCCAAGAGCTGCGGGCCTTGACCGGATTAACTAATTTATTTCTTAGCCAAAACCGCCCGATCGAGGCGATTAGTCTGGTCAAAGACACGCTTGATCGCGCTTTAAAAGCTGCTGCCGATCCCAATAATCCGGCTAGTTTAATCGATATCGTTTCCGTTCAGTTACTTTTAGGCAAAATCTATTTCGAGCAGCAAAATTATCCGGAAGCTTTAAACGCCTATAAACAAGCTCAACAGATGGATGTTAACGATTTCCGACCGATTTTGGCGACGGCGATCGTACTGAAAGAACAGGGCAAAAATCAAGAGGCTCAACCCCTCTTTCAAGATGCTCTCAGTCGCGCTCCTTTTGCTTACAGACAGGAGATTCAGACCCTAGCCGACGAAAATAACAAAATTCAAGCCACAGCCCCTAATCAGTGATCAGCTTTTTCTCCCTTCTCCCCTTGAGACTTGACACTGGGGACAAAAATGAGCCGAGCGCCCACTTAATTTAATTCTGGCAATAGTTGCACCGCAAAGGCGACAATTTTCGCCATTACGACCGTAAACCCAGGCCATCGCCCCATAATTGCCATTAACTCCCGTAACGTGGAGAAAATCGCTAAAACTGGTTCCGCCTTCAGCGATCGCCGTTTCTAATACAGAAATAATGTTTTTTGTCAATAAGTCTATTTGCTCAATTTTCAAGAGATTAGCGGCAGTTTGGGGATGGATGCCACTTTTAAAAAGAACTTCATCTGCGTAGATATTGCCAATTCCTGCGACTACATTTTGATCGAGGAGAAAAGTTTTAATCGGACGACGACTTTTTTGACAGTGACTATAGAGGTAATCGGGGGTAAAATTGCGATCAAAGGGTTCTAGTCCCAGTTTTTTGAGACCGGTAATCACAGTTTCTGGGGTTTTATCGGCGGCAATCCACCAAATTTTCCCGAAAGTGCGGGTATCGACAAAGCGCAATTCTTGCTGATTGGCAAAAAAGAAGCGTAAGCGCGTATGAATCGGCAGGGGAGTGGTATCTTTTACCCAGAGCAATTGTCCGGTCATACGCAGATGAACCCCGATACTGCTACCATTATCTAAATTGGCGAGGAGATATTTGCCTCGGCGCTGCCAATTGCTAATCGTGGTCTGAGCAATTCCTTGCAGAAAAGTTGCCTCGCAATTAGGATAGGCTAGGGTACGCTGTAATAATACTTCCCCACCGATAATTTTTTGGCCCTGGGTGACTTGATTTAACCCGCGACGCACCGTTTCTACTTCTGGCAATTCTGGCATATAAGTAAGTAATTGAACAAAATTAAGTTCTTGGTTAGGGTAGGCAAAAGGAAAAAGATAGATAAACAGAACTTTTTAAGTAAGTGATTCTAATTAAATATAAGATAGATTTTGCCTCTGATCCCCCCTGCCCCCCTTGATAAGGGTAGGGCTGTTTCATTTAAATTAAGTATAGCTGATTTTGAGTCAATAAATTTGACCGAAGATTCTCAAGTTTATCTTGTTCTAACCAAAAGAGTTAGTCACAATAACTAATCTTT
>NZ_JADBSZ010000043.1:0-2558 GCF_020246425.1 Microcystis sp. M079S1 | reverse complement strand
GATATCTTTGAGAATATCCTTAGTGGCAATCAAAATGTTAGTGGATCCGCTCATCCAAACCTGCAACACATAAAATCTCAAATTAATCGGATTTTCCACATTGTATATCCCCACTGCAGGGATGTGACACCGTTCCAGGAAGAGAGCATACCGATAGACTTCTCTAATATTCTCAACAAGGACCAAAATTTTGGGATTGACGAGGCCAAATTTCAAAGTGACGTACAAACTGATGGGAATGGTGAGTTTATCCCCAACAGCATAGAAATGACTGATTTGCTATTCCACTTTTTGCCGCTCTTAGATGACTGGCGGCTAGTAGTTTATTTTGATCGATTTTTTCATCCACTAATTTTTGAACTTTTATATCTCTGAACTGAGGGTAATGCAGGACAATTTGAATCCGACTTTATTGCAATTGATGCTTCCGGCGAGCAGCTCCAAGGCATCCCCATAGCCAAAACTGAACAAATAGTCAACCTAAGGTATAGTGATACTCACGATTCTGTCCTTCTCCTTCTTCCACAAATTATTGGCCTGCAGAGGGCTGCCGATGATGATGTGCTTATTCTATATCTGCCCCACCTCCTGCATGTAGAGATTCACTATCGGAATTTTCGTTATGCTCGAAAGGACGTGGTGCAGCGTCTGGGAAAGGTCCTTCGAGTGGCTCAAAAAGATAATGATTCCCTCTTCCTCATTAATAAACTTCTTCACAGATAGCAGCACCAAAGCTATGGTCTTGCCGGACCCCTCGGGGGCGGCGATGATGAGGTTGTGCAAGTCGGTTTCGATCTCAAGAAGCTGCTGCTGAAAATCAGTAGCAACCTGGATTTTCAATTTGTCGAGGCCGCGCAGGATCGATGGGTAGTCCCCAAAGAAATTACTGAGAGGTTTTTCTTATTACATGGCTGTTGTTGATTTGCCTTTGCAATATTATAATAGGGAAAACTATATTAAAAATAATTAATATTATTAACATTGAGAGTAATTATTTTTTATAAGGGTGGCAAGTTTTAGTGAAAAGGGTTCAAAAGAAATAAGCTTAAGCTATTAGGGTAGATAGATTATATTTAAATCTGACTATAATTATTTAAAAATGTTAAGCAAGTAAATCACACTCCTCCTCTTCATTTTCCTAGTCTCAGTCGACAGCTCTGAGTCTCTCCTCAAAGGAGAAATCACATTTTCCACATCCAAAGATGTCGCATGTACTCTTTCCCTCACTCAGAGCTTCGGCCCCTAACAGAATAACCCAAAATCTCGAACATAAAAAACAGTCTATTCTAATTTTTGATCATCCCCGAAGTAGACAGCTGCTCCTAACTGCAAAAATCAAAATTCCAAAGAGACCAAAACCAACCGCCCGTCATCGCAGTCATGGACCTTAGCAACATCGTTCAACCCACCTGCGGCATGTCCAACAAAATCGCCCGCATCCGACAGGCCGGCGGGTTCGGCTTCATCATCGTCACCGATAATAACGCCTTCATCGTCAATCACTGCAAAATGTACGACTCCAATAGCTTCTTCACAGGAGTCATGAACACGACCAACTTCCAAATTCTCAAAAATCAGAAAGAAACCCCCGTCTTCGGCTCGCTCACCATCTCACCCATAGACTCTAATTTGAAGTTGCTGTAGGTTTGGTCCAGCTCGCTCAGCGCACCATCGTATGATAATTTGGTCCTGCTGAAGAAAGTTTTTGAGAAACTGCCGAGCTTGCCCAAGCATGTGGAGTGGAGACCGAGAATCGCCTCTTTGGGATGCAGTCATGGCGATAACGCGATTATCTGCAGCAAGGCTTAGAATGTGGCTTCCTGCGGGTGTCGGGGAGAATTCTGTTCGCCTGAATCACGTAAAAACACGCTAAAATAGATGAAAAGACGCCATAGATATTGATATAGTAAGACATTCGCCAGTTCCTTATCTTCAACCACTACAATTCCAAATATTTCCAATACGTCCAAAATTTCAGAGACCAATGCCTTCCCAATTATCTACAATCAAAGTATTCCCATGATTGCGCAGTAAACGTCATGGATAAGTTGAATATCGATAGCTTCTCTATCAATACCGCAATCTCCAGCTTTTTAGATAGGTGTTCAAATGTGAATTAACTGCAATCCATCTCGAAAACATAGATTTTTGTCACTTTGGAAAAAGATAGAAACGCTTTCGTCAATTACGGAAGGTATCCTTTGCTCCTTCTCAATAAACAAATCGTAATTTTTTTGTTATTTTTAGCTATAATACAAAAATTAGGATGATCTAACCGGTCAATTATGCAGAAAACTGTCCCTCGAAGACTAAGGCTGCTTCGAAGTCAGCTCTATGGTGGTTACAACGGTAACCGGAACTCTATTCTACATCCTTCTCGTCATTCTCTTGGTTTCCATAGGAGCCGCAGTGGTCTGTTTCTATAGGAAGAAGCTTAAAAGAGATATGAACAAAGAGATCAAAATGCAGGTTTCGACAGCAGGTGAACATTACTTCGCACTGACCGATGTCAAATGATCAATGACGTTATTATTCCCTCCAATTTATTAATAATATTT
>NZ_JADBSZ010000042.1:0-9450 GCF_020246425.1 Microcystis sp. M079S1 | reverse complement strand
TTTTTTTGTACCAGTTTATGTACTAAAAGAAGAATAATGCCAGGTTTTTGAAGGTCTTAATCCTATTTTCGCAGCATGAACATCGGATTTTAACAGGTCAAAAGCCTTATTTTAAAAGGGTTTTACCATTATTCAGCAAGCCCTATTTAGGAGAAAACTGCTCGCTTCAATAATTTGAGCCAAAACCCAACATTTTTAAAGACATCGTAAGAATCATTGATTGTGTCTCATTTCCTCAAGGTTTCCTTCCCATTTAAGCTTACCTTTAAAGGCTTTAATTTTCTCCTGTTGTTTGAGCCGAATCAAAGTCTTAAGACCCAATTCAACAACTTCTTGTTTAGTCTTTAAACCAGTAGCTTTAAGAGCATCAGCCATGAGTTGGTCATCAATGATGATGTTAGTCGTCATCCTATTCCTAGTTGTGTATAGTAGATTGTTAATATACACATTATATAGGGTTTGCTGAATAAATGTGAGATGTAAGCAAGGTAGAGATTTTGTGGCTTTTCTCGCAAAACAGGTGCAAGATTGTGAGAGAATCGTCGTTCAAAATCTTGCGTCTTTATCGGCCCGCGTCCTGTAGGGGCGAAGCATTCGGACAATAACCTATCGGTGAAACTGTAGATTTTCTATCCGAATGCTTCGCCCGTACTTTTTGCCGCATACCCTACTTAGAAGAAAACTGCTCGATTCAATAATTTGAGCCAAAACCCAATATTTTTAAAGACATCGGTGCAGTTTCCCGCAAGTGTCGCTCATTTTTGATAGACAAAAATTATTGCTGTCACCCCAAACACAAGTTTACTGTCCCACTCGCCAAATTTTGATAGTTTTGTCAACACTTCCACTAGCTAAATAGCGACCATCGGGACTATATGCTACTGAGTAAACCGGACTAGAATGACCAGTAAGAGTACGCAATTGTTTTCCCGTTGCCACCTCCCAAATTTTGGTAGTATTGTCACCACTCCCACTAGCTAAATAGCGGCCATCGGGACTATATACCACTGAGTAAACTGAGTCAGAATGACCAGTAAGGGTACGCAGTTCTTTTCCCGTTGCCACCTCCCAAATTTTGATAGTTTTGTCACGACTCCCACTAGCTAAATAGCGGCCATCGGGACTATATACCACTGACCTAACCCCGCTAGAATGACCAGTAAGGGTACAAAATTCTGTTTCCGTTGCCACCTCCCAAATTTTGATAGTATTGTCCGAACTACCACTAGCTAAATAGCGGCCATCGGGACTATATACCACTGAGTAAACCCCGCGAGAATGACCAGTAAGGGTACGCAATTTTTTTCCCGCTGCTACCTTCAAAATTTTGATAGTTTTGTCACTACTACCACTAGCTAAATAGCGGCCATCGGGACTATATGCTATTGAGTTAACCGAGTCAGAATGACCAGTAAGGGTACGCAATTCTTTTCCCGTTGCTACCTCCCAAATTTTGATAGTTCTGCCATTACTCCCACTAGCTAAATAGCGACCATCGGGACTATATACCACTGACAAAACCGAGCTAGAATGACCAGTAAGGGTTTTATCTAAGAAGCGAAGACTAGATAAATCAGATATTAATAATTGAGGACTAGCAGGAAACTCTAGATATTTAAAATAACCGTAAGCTTGTGTTATTCCTACTCCTAATAACAAAACTCCGCCAAGAGCTATCATTAGATTTGGTGTTGGAGGCATAGATTGAAGACCGGCGGGAAACTGCTTATATTTCAAATAACCATAAACTTGCGTTATTCCTACTCCTAATAACAAAACTCCACCAAGAGCTATCATTCTATTTCTAAGCTTATTATTTTTAACCGGTTGTACAGGTGTAGGAAGTAACTTTAATTGCCGTTCAATCTCATCCAAACGTTGTAAAATAACCCTAGTATTAGCGGGTCTATTCTTGGGTAATCTTCCCATCAACTCATCAATAAAATCCAACAATAACGGGTGAATATTTTCCGTTTCTTCTCGCCAAGGTAAAACATCATTAACCGCATCATAAATTTTTAAGGGATGTTTTCCGGTTAATAAATGTACAAAAGTTCGTCCTAAAGCATGAAAATCTGATTGAATCACCGCTTGGCCATGTTGTTGTTCATTGGGTGTATATCCGCGTGAGATAATACCTGTTACCTGTTGACCTTTTACCTTTTGATGATAGGTTTGGGTTTCTTCCCTTGCTGTGCCAAAATCAATTAACACCAACTCGCCACTATTCCGCAACATGATATTAGGGGGTTTAATATCTCGATGCAGCCAATTCTGTTGATGAATTTTATCGAGAATTAAAGTAATTTCTCTCAGCCATTTTAAGGCTCGTTTTTGACTTAATTTATCATACTGCTTTAGCCACTGTTCTAAATTAATCCCCTCCACTTTTTCCATAACTAAACAGTGTAATATTTTCCCCTCCCTTGTGGAATATTGAAAATAGGCATCTGCGCGAGGAACACCGGTGACATTTTGACGACTCAACTCTAATAAAACGTCATATTCCCGTTTAAATAATTCAACTGCCTTCGGGTCATTATTACATTTTTCTTGTAATACCTTGAGGATTTTGGCTGTAAAACCTTCAAAAGCCTCATAAACAACCCCAAAACCGGTCGTATCACTCAATAACCGACTTACCCTATATTTACCATTTAACAACAACTCAGAGCCGCAACTTTGACAGTAACGAGTATTCGAGTTATTATTACTCGGATGGTCTGGTTGAGAACAATCGGGATTAATACAGTAACAGGGTTTCATCTCGGCTATCAGTTATTTTATTGAGTGAATAATTGAAAGTTTTCCCTTACCTGTCTTTGACGGCATTTTATCATAAGTCAGTAGGCGTTAAAAATTATCAGATGCCCCCTTTATTAAGGTGGATCCCCCCGCCTATCGGCACCCCCCTTATCAAGGGGGGCAGGGGGGATCGGCACCCCCCTTATCAAGGGGGGCAGGGGGGATCGAACCTAAAATCCATTTTTAATTTAATTATAACCAGCTACTTAAGTAAGCTAAAACGCATTTTAACCGCCTATCTTTAGATTAGCTGTCTCGGAGTCTCGACTAGGAAATTAATTTTGCACGACTACTTAACTAACACTCCATTCAGAAAAATTTCGGCAATACCTTCGGCCATTTCTTGTAAAGCTAAGGGGGAAGCATTGCTATCTAAAATAGTTTCACTGGAAAAACCGGCAATTGCGAACATTCCTAGAAAAACCTGGGCGACAATTTTCGGATTCATGGGACGATAGATACCACGATCGATCGCTGTTTGAAAAAAAGCCTCGGCCACATCGGTCATTTTAGCAATTACTTCCGATTGAATCCGCTCTTTTAATTCGGGGTGAAATTGCGCCTCTATAAAACAAACTCGCAATAAATCGCTATTTTCTCGCATTCTCAACACCCTACGTCGCATCACCTGCGCTACCGCTTTATAACTGCCCATTTCGCTCAATTCCGTCAGCAAGTCCGTGAGAATATCCACCCATCCCCTAGTGGCCACTTCGATTAAAATCGCCTTTTTGTTGGGAAAATAACGAAATAAAGTTCCTTCTGCCACATTTGCCTTTCCTGCTAGGTCTTTGGTCGTGGTTCCTTCATAACCCTTAGCGGCAAATAAACGTAAAGCGGCCTGTAGAATACGACTACGGATATCTTCTTCCCCAGAATTGGTCTCAGCTAGGGAACGTCGAAAAAGACTTTGCATAATTATTGACAGCTAGAACGGGATAGAGCCATTGTCATCGATCAAGTCAGGTGTTTGCTCAAATGCTTCATAAAATTTTGAGTAATTGGGGTTAGAGTAGAGATTGTTCAGGGGAATGGAGTAACTTGGCCTTGAACAACGAGCGCAGCAGCATAAATAGATTTCCTCTAGGTTGTTTTGAGTGGAGATACCAGCAAAGGAATCTTTAAGAAATTACCCAAAATCCCTGCGTATAGATATTGACGGCGCTAGACTCCCAACGTATAGATAAATACTGTTTCTGGAAGTCCATGACTGTGAGCTACGAAAAAATCACCCCACCGACAACAGGCTCGACAATTACTTTTTCTGACGGAAAACCTCTAGTTCCCGACGATCCCATCATTCCCTTCATTCGCGGTGACGGTACGGGAGTCGATATCTGGCCCGCAACCGAAAAAGTTATCGATGCAGCGATCGCCACAGCCTACGCTGGTCAAAGGAAAATCCATTGGTTTAAAGTCTATGCTGGCGATGAAGCTTGCGAAATCTACGGGACTTATCAATATCTACCCCAAGATACATTGACAGCGATTAAAGAATATGGTATTGCCATCAAGGGTCCCTTGACCACTCCGATCGGTGGCGGCATTCGTTCCCTGAATGTGGCTTTGCGGCAAATTTTTGACCTCTATGCCTGTGTTCGTCCCTGTCGTTACTATGCGGGAACCCCTTCCCCCCATAAAACCCCGGAAAAACTCGATGTCATCGTCTATCGGGAAAATACCGAGGATATTTATCTGGGCATCGAATGGAAACAAGGCACGGAAATCGCCGATAAACTGATTAATTATCTCAACACCGAACTAATTCCCGCCACTCCCGAACACGGGAAAAAACAAATTCCCCTCGATGCGGGTATCGGTATCAAACCGATTAGTAAGACAGGTTCCCAAAGATTAGTCCGCCGGGCGATCGAACGAGCGCTGACTTTACCGAAACCGAAAAATCAGGTTACTCTCGTCCATAAGGGTAACATTATGAAATATACAGAAGGGGCGTTCCGGGATTGGGGTTATGAATTAGCTAAAAGTGAATTCCGGGATGTGTGCGTTACCGAGATGGAATCATGGATCCTGAGCAATAAGGAGAAAAACCCTGATCTGAGCATCGAAGATAACGCCCGCATGGTGGAACCGGGTTATGATGCCCTCACGGATGAGAAAAAAGCCAAAATCTGCCAAGAAGTGACCAGTGTTCTCGATGCCATCTGGGAAACCCACGGCCATGGGCAGTGGCAAGATAAAATTATGGTCAACGATCGCATTGCCGATAGTATCTTCCAACAGATCCAAACCCGTCCCGATGAATACTCGATCCTCGCTACCATGAACCTGAATGGTGATTATCTCTCCGATGCGGCAGCGGCGATCGTGGGTGGTTTAGGGATGGGACCCGGGGCGAATATTGGCGATACTTGCGCTATTTTTGAGGCAACCCACGGCACAGCCCCTAAACACGCCGGTTTAGACCGAATTAACCCCGGTTCGGTGATTCTTTCTGGGGTGATGATGTTGGAATACATGGGATGGCAAGAAGCGGCCGATCTGATTAAAAAAGGCATCGCAGCAGCGATCGCTAATCGACAAGTTACCTACGATTTAGCGCGTCTGATGGAACCTCCCGTTAATCCTCCCCTGAAATGTTCCGAATTTGCCGATGCGATTATCTCCCATTTTGGGGATTAATTTTCTGGTTAGGGTAGCCTGAAAACTGCCCTATTTTTCGGAAAATCCCCAAAATCACCCCTGTCTCCGTTAATGCAGGCGTTTTAAGCGTTCTTGGAGAATTTGGGCTTGTTTTTCGGCCTCTGCTAAAGCTTGCTTCGTTTTTTGGATTAAAGCTTCTGGAGCTTTTTCGACAAAGCTAGGTTTATTCAGGCGATCGCTCAAACTCTTGATTTCCCCTTCTACCTTAGCTAAATTTTTCGCTAATTTCCCGGCCAATACCGATATATCAACCAATCCGGACAGGGGAATGAGGATTTCTACCGTAGCGACAACACCGGCGATCGCTTGATTGACTTCCTCGGTTAATTTTGCCGTCAAAATTAAGTTTTCGATCTTGGCCAAGTCTTTTAAGTACACTTGTCCGCGTTGCAAAATAGCTAATTCTTGGCTGTTTTCTGTCTGTAAAATTGCCGTGATCGTTGCCCCCGGTTTAATCCCCGCTTCGGCGCGCAAATTACGCAAAACCCGAATACTTTCAATTAATAACTCAAAAGTATTTTCTAAGTCTAGATCGATCAGAGAACTATCAGCTATTGGATAGGTTTCTAAAGCCAAAACCTGCTGATTTTCTTGGGTTAAATTATGCCAAATTTCTTCGGTAATATGAGGCATAAAGGGATGTAATAATTTTAATGTCCCTGCCAAGATAAAAGCCAAAGTTTGCCTGGCTGTAGCGCAGGAAACCGATTCTTTATCCTTCCATAAACGAGTTTTCACTAACTCGATATACCAATCACAGAAATCGCGCCAGATAAATTCGTATAGACCTTTAGCCGCTTCCCCCATGCCATAATTTTCTAGATAATCTCTAGTTTTTTGTACTGTTTGATGATAACGAGATAAAATCCAGCGATCGGCTAATTCTAAATTTTCTAAAACTGGTTCTCCCAATTCTTCTGGGGTTTTTCCCTCCAGATTCATCATGACAAAACGGGAAGCATTCCAAATTTTATTGGCAAAATTTCGGGCAGCTTCTACGGATTCCGATTCATCGGTTTTACGGTTATATTGCAGACTGATATCCTGTCCTGCTCCTGCCACTTCTCGAATTAAGGTATATCGTAAAGCATCGGTTCCGTATTTATCAATTAAAATTAGGGGATCGATGCCGTTATTGGCAGATTTAGACATCTTTTTGCCGTTTTCATCCCTAACTAAACCGTGAATATAGACATCTTTAAATGGCATTTGTCGCGTAAAATAGCCCGCCATCATCGTCATTCTGGCCACCCAGAAAAAGATAATATCAAAACCGGTGACGAGGGTTGTGGTGGGATAATAGGTGTCTAGATCAAGGGTTTTTTCTGGCCATCCCATAGTTGAAAATGGCCACAATCCCGAGGAAAACCAAGTATCTAAAACATCGGGGTCTTGTTGAATAATTATATCCTCTCCATACTCTTGTTTAGCTTTGGCTAAAGCGGAGGTTTCATCCTGGGCAACGACGAAGGGAGTATGGTTAGTAATTTCGTTATTAGTTTCACTGATAATGTACCAAGCGGGAATTTGATGACCCCACCACAGTTGTCGAGAAATACACCAATCTTTTAGTTTAACTAACCAATCGCGATAAACTTTTGTCCATCTTTCTGGCACAAAACGGGGCGAGTTTTCCTGATCTAAACAGGCTAAAGCTTTTGTGGCTAAAGGTTCAATTTTAACGAACCATTGGGTAGATAAAAGGGGTTCCACGGGAACTTTACCTCGATCGCTATAGGGGACGCTATGGCGATAGGCTTCAATCTTGACTAAAAAGCCATCTTCATCGAGTTTTTTAACGACATTTTTGCGGGCAACAAAACGATCTTGACCTGCGAATATTCCGGCATTTTCGTTTAAACTGCCGTCTAAATTCATGATATTAATAAAGGCTAAATTATGGCGTTTACCCATCTCAAAATCCTTAGGATCGTGGGCTGGCGTAACTTTGACGCAACCGGTACCGAATTCGGGATCCACCAATTCATCGGCAATAATGGGGATTTCTCGCCCCATTATCGGTAAAGTGACGGTTTTGCCGATTAAATGGCGATAACGGCGGTCTTGCGGGTTGACAGCTACACCAGCATCACCTAGCATGGTTTCAGGCCTTGTGGTGGCTACTTGAAGATAACCACTACCATCGCTAAGAGGATAGCGAAAATACCAGAGATTTCCCTCAATGTCCTTGTTTTCCACCTCTAAATCGGAAACGGCCGACCGGGATTCGGGACACCAGTTAACTAAGTATTGACCGCGATAGATTAATCCGTCCTCATAGAGTTTGATAAAAGCAGTACGGACAGCATGGGAAAGTCCCTCATCCATGGTGAAACGTTCCCGCGTCCAATCGACGGATACCCCCAAGCGTCGCAGTTGATTAACAATGGTACTACCAGACTCCTCTTTCCATTGCCAAGCGCGTTCGAGGAATTTTTCCCTTCCTAGTTGGTAACGGTCGGTTTTTTCGGCTTTTAATTGGCGATCGAGTATAGCTTGTACTGCAATACTAGCGTGATCTGTACCGGGCAGCCAGAGGGTATTTTTGCCGGTCATGCGCTTGTAGCGAACAAGTGTATCAATCAAGGAACTCTCGAAGGCGTGACCCATGTGGAGACTACCGGTAACATTGGGAGGAGGGATGACTATACAGTAGGTTTCGCCGCCTTTTTCGGGGTTTGCTGTAAATATTTCTTGATTTTCCCAATATTGCTGCCATTTCGTTTCTGTGATCTTGGGATCGTATTGCTTCGATAGTTCCGAGGTCATGATGGGGAGATTCTACAATTCTTAGTTCTTTGTCAATTGTCCCACATTTGGGAGAGATCAAATTCCTGTTTAGTTGCCGGCTAAAAAATTTTAAGAGTCCTATTAAAATAGCTGTTATCTTTTCCTCGGCTAAACCTAGCTAATTTATGGTAACTTTTTTGTATCTCACCAGTATAATAATTGCTATAATCAATTGAGGGAGTCGATCAATAAGTGGGTAGGTATTAAAAACTCTCAGATGCCCCCCTTATTAAGGGTAGGGTTGATTCATGAATCAACCCTACTTAATAAGGGGGAGATCGGCACCCCCCTTATCAAGGGGGGCAGGGGGGATCGAACCTAAAATCCATTTTTAATTTAATTATAACCAGCTACTTAAATTATGACTATAGCAACAGATAAAAGTACCTATAGCTTTGCCGAATATTTACAACTAGAGGAAACGGCAGCCTATAAAAATGAGTATCAAGATGGGGAAATCGTACCGATGACAGGAGGCACTACCGATCATAATAAAATTGCTCTCAATTTTGCCGCTTATTTAAAATTTGCCCTCAAAGGACAGAAATATAATATTTTTATCGGTGATGTTAAATTATGGATAGCGCAATATCGTCAAGCAACCTATCCCGATGTGATGCTAATTGAGGGGGAACCGATTTATTATGAAACTGGCAAGACAACTATTACCAATCCCAGATTAATAGTAGAAGTCCTCTCAAAATCAACTCAAAATTATGACCAGGGCGATAAATTTCTCTATTATCGTTCGCTGCCAGAATTTCAAGAATATATTCTCATCAGTCAAAGTCGTCCATATATCATGCAGTATAACAAAACTCAAGAAAATAAATGGCTATTAACGGAATACGAGGGCGAAAATACTAGTTTATCTTTGACTTCTGTCAATTTTGATCTCAGTTTTCAGGAAATTTATGAAGGAGTTACTTTGGATATAAGTAGCTGGTTATAATTAAATTGAAGATGGCTCCCCCCTTAATCCCTAGTACTGTTTCATTCTCCCATCAGAATATCAAAAGTAAAAGCGATCACTGTCTTTGTAAAATGAGGAGTGACCGGCAACTTTTAAATATATGTTGAGCTTAATAGAAAAACTGAAACAAGTCAAGGACTTTCGGAAAGATAAAGGAAAAAGACACCCTTTATGGATAGTATTAGTAGTAATAATACTGGGAACAATGCTAGGATACT
>NZ_JADBSZ010000041.1:0-8564 GCF_020246425.1 Microcystis sp. M079S1 | reverse complement strand
GCTTGCTGAATAATGGTAAAACCCTTTTAAAATAAGGCTTTTGACCTGTTAAAATCCGATGTTCATGCTGCGAAAATAGGATTAAGACCTTCAAAAACCTGGCATTATTCTTCTTTTAGTACATAAACTGGTACAAAAAAAAGAGGGCAACAAAGCCTGAAACGACCGGCTACTGACGACCGACTCCTGACTCCTAACCCCACCAACAAACTTTTTCAGCAAACCCTAAATATTAAAGCGCTCAACTCAACCGACAAGCTAGTTGAGTCAAGGAAACAGTGAAGAGTTTTGGCTGGTTTTGGCAATTTTAACAGCTTAACGAAATAAAGGGGATCGTATCTACATCAACAAACTATAATCTACATGAAAGAAATGTCCTAATAATTTCGCCTGTTCTTGGGTAATTGACCCTTTTCCTTCAATTAAACTAGAGGCAATTTTGTCAGAGCCAAGGATTCTGGCTATGTCTTTCTTATTAACGCCTTGCTGTTCCATCAAAAACAATAACATAGAATGAGGTGTGGTTGATTCCTGTAGATAAAAGCTTTTTTCAAAATTCCCAATTAAAAAAATTAGAAGCTCATAAAGTTGATCTTCTTCGGGAGTTCGCTGCTGACGGTGCATTAATTCTTCCACAATAGCCAAAGCTTTTTCATTTTCTGACTCTGTTTTAATAACTTTAGGTAAATGGCGAGCTAGTAATTCTTTGTATTTTTCTGGATTAAAAGTAAGGGTCATTTTTCCATTGCTCCTTATCGTATTCAGCGTGAGTTAAAACATACTTGATATAAATTAGCCGCTTCTGATAATCGATACTGGTTATGAGACGATAACTATTCCCTTTAATGTTAAAAACAGTAAAGTTACCAACTGCTTCTGCTTGGGGAAATACTGTTTGAACCTCAACTAAATTATACCAAATCGCTTTACTGGCAATTTTATACCAATTCTCTAAAGCTATTCGGGAATCAGCGTGTTTATTCGTAAATTCTCGTAGTCTTCGATAGCTGATGACGTGCATTTATAAAAACAAACATAAATTATCTCTGGGGGTGATTCGCTGCCAAAGTTGGTTTTCCATAGGTAATTCAGTTGCCTGTAATCGTCCAATCTTCTGCTCTTAAACCGGCAATTTGCCCAAAATCTGAGAGATTTCTCGTCAGCAGGATAGCCGGATTAACCATTGAGATAGCAGCAATCTTCAAATCCATCGAATCCAAACGAGGGTAAGTTACCCGAAGTTCTTGAAAAACTTGACCTGCCTTTTCATCAAAGCCGACAATGGGAATCGTGCGATAATTAGCGAGGTGCTTTTCTAGCCTTCGATAGGCAACAACTTGGGTTTCAATCGAACTGGTCTTGGCTATTTGACGTACCCCACGCCGTTTACGACGTGGATTCTTCTAGCATCACTGCTGAGAATTTCTGGCTCAACGAGTCCACTTGAATTAGATTCCTGGCGAAATCCAACCCAGAGGTGGTTCTCTCCTCAGACTTTCGCGACCTTACAGAAGCCTGTTTTCGTGTGCCCCACGATACAGTTCAAAACCTCTAAAATACTTGGTTTCTCTGGTAGTTGACGCTTAGAGCTTTTACCTATAGGAGCATTCCCCCATAGAACCTCATAACTCTAGTTTTCAAGGTGCGTTCATCCGGCGATGACTGGGTTTTTTAAGCGGTTGCTTACCCTGCCCGCTATTCTTAATATCATAGATCATATAAAGTCGCCTTAAAAGGGCGAGGCTTTAAACCCAATTTTTCGGTAACTGAGCCATCCCCGCATTTGTTCTTCGTAGGTGATAATTGTGGTGGCAACTTCGCTGCTCGTAATAGCAGCCAGTTTTTTCAGCAATTGTTGTGCCGGTTGACCCCCGCGATCGAGAATACTAATATGATCGGTGTCAAGGAGATACATTTCAGGGTTCGGATGCTTCCTCGGCTAATGGTTTTAGGGACTGACGGTACTCTTGACCAAACTGCATTGCCTCTTCGTAAGCCAGATCTTCAGCAAAAGTGCCGACAATTTTTTCCCACCAGGGAGTTTCGCTGACAGTAGGTAGCAAACGCTTAAGCAGTGCTACTTCAGCTTCTAAAGCTGCTAGTCTTATCTCTAGATCAGTGCTTAACATGGTTGATATATCCTCCCATTCTGCTCTTGCTCAAAGGTTAGCTTTAAAACAAAATCTGTTTCAACGCCAGAAGCCATAAGATGAACTGATGAAACCATACACAGCACTCCGGGTAAAATTACCGATGAACGATTGTACACAATTCTGTCTTTAAGTCAAGTGGCTTTAGAAAACTTTAAGCAATTTCTTGACAAAATTTAACCTTTTTTCTCATTTTTGAACCCTCAAAAATTAATTATGCAAGAGGTTTAATCTACTATACACAACTAGGGATACCATGAGAACTAACACTGTCATTGATGACCAACTCATGGCTGATGCTCTTAAAGCTACTGGACTCTCTTATTCTTTGTGTGATAAGTTTGACTTATATAGTACCCATCGATCTTTGTGTCTCTGTGGTTCGTTCCCCTCACTATTTATTGCCGGCAGTCTTCATTGACTATCTAGACCAAAAAAGCCAGTCTTCCCTGATTTTTCGGGAAAACTGGACAAGCTAATCTTGAGATTTTAACCGACGTTAGCGGTTTGTTTTTGGCTAAAAAATGCCGCTAAAACCTGTTGGGCAATCTGGGGACTGGTTAAACCCAAATCAGCGAAGGATTGCTCCGGTGTTGCGTGGTCCACTAATTTATCGGGAACCCCGAAACGTTTGACTGGAACTAGAATATTAGCATCCTGTAAAGCTTCCAAAACCGCAGAACCAAAACCACCCATCAAACAACCTTCTTCTAAAGTCACCACTTTACCAAGACGTTGGGCAAGGGGAAAGATAAGTTCTGTATCAAGGGGCTTGACAAAACGAGCATTAACCACTGTGGCTTCGATGCCGTGTTCGCTGAGGATTTCGGCCACCTGTAGGGAAGTGTTGACCATAGTGCCGTATCCTAACAGGAGAATATCATCGCCACTGCGGAGAATTTCGCCCTTACCGATGGGTAAAGCTTCCCAACCTTCTTCCATCAGGGGAACCCCTAAACCGTTGCCCCGGGGGTAACGCATGGCAATGGGGCCGCTGGTATGATTAATCCCGGTTACGACCATTCTTTGCAGTTCCGCCTCATCTTTCGGGGCCATAATGGTCATATTGGGGATACAACGCAGGTAGGCGATATCGTACATCCCTTGGTGGGTCGGTCCATCGGCCCCGACAATACCGGCCCGGTCCATGCAGAAGAAAACCGGTAGATTTTGAATGCAGATATCGTGAATAATCTGATCAAAAGCCCGCTGCAGGAAAGTAGAGTAAATAGTGACAACCGGGCGCATTCCTTCGCAAGCAAGACCACCAGCGAGGGTAACGGCGTGTTGTTCGGCAATTCCCACATCGATGTACTGTTTCGGTAGTTTTGCCTGAAATTTATCTAATCCCGTCCCCGTGGCCATGGCGGCGGTGATACCGATAATGCGCGGGTCATTTTCCGCCAATTTAGTGAGAGTATGCCCGAAAACTTTAGAATAAGCCGGAGGTTTCGGTTTACTGGAGGGAATCGGTTTACCCGTGGCTAAATTAAAGGGATTTTGGGCATGATAACCCACTTGATCTTTTTCGGCTAATTCGTAGCCTTTGCCTTTAACGGTGGCAACGTGGACGAAAACCGGTCCGTGGACCTTATGGGCCTGTTTAAAAGTGGCGATTAATTCGGGAATATTATGACCATCAATCGGTCCAAAATATTTAAAGCCCAATTCCTCAATCACTGCGCCAACTTTGGGAACTGCTAACCGTTTCATTCCTTCTTTGACTCGTTCCATTTCCGGAGTGAGGGAATCACCGAAGAAGGGTAGATTTTTAAATTGTTCTTCGAGATTATCGGCGATAAACTGGACGGGTTCGCTCAGACGAACTTTATTGAGATAGCGGGAAATTGCCCCGACGTTGGGGGAAATGGACATCTCGTTATCGTTGAGGATAACCATGATGTTGGTGTTCGGTAAATGTCCAGCATGGTTAATCGCTTCTAGGGCCATACCCCCGGTTAAAGCACCATCCCCGATGATCGATACCACCTTGAAATCTTCCCCCTTGGCATCCCGGGCTAAAGCCATTCCTAACCCCGCAGAAATGCTCGTAGAGGCGTGTCCAGCCCCAAAATGGTCAAATTTGCTCTCGCAACGTTTTAGATAGCCCGCAATGCCGTTTTTTTGGCGCAGGGTGTGAAAATCGTTATAGCGACCGGTGAGGAGTTTGTGCGGATAAGCTTGGTGTCCCACGTCCCAAAGAACTTTATCGCGATCGAGATCGAGGGTTTGGTAAAGGGCGATCGTTAGTTCTACGACTCCTAACCCCGGTCCCAAATGTCCACCGGTAGCGGCGATCGTCTGGAGGTGTTTTTCGCGAATCTGACGGGCAATATCTTCTAATTGACGGAGTGATAAACCATGTAACTGGTTGGGATGAGTAATTTCACTTAGGTGCATATCGGCTTCTTTTTCAAAGTAGTTTATCCCTATACCAACTGTATAGGATTTTCAGCCTGAGATGAGGGAAAATCTAGGCTAATCTGGCCGCCGTGCGTAAAATTTGGCCGGCTAACATGGCAGCCCCAAAACCATTATCGATATTAACCACACCGATACCGACCGCGCAGGAATTGAGCATAGTTAACAAAGGAGCAATACCACCGAAACTGGTTCCGTAACCGATACTGGTGGGAACGGCGATCACCGGGCGATCGACTAATCCCGCTACCACACTTGGTAAGGCTCCTTCCATTCCCGCAACAACAATTAACACATCGGCAGCATCCAGTAGATGGCGATGATTCAAGAGGCGATGAATTCCCGCTACTCCCACATCCCAGAGACGCTGCACGGAAAAACCGCATAATTGAGCAGTAACCGCCGCCTCCTCCGCTACGGGAATATCGGCAGTTCCCGCCGTTAGGATGGAAATTATCCCTTTTGGGGGATTTTCTGGGGCAGCTGAGGCAATGGCACAGATGCGGGCTAAGGGATAATAAACTAAGTCTGTCACCTGTTCCTGTAGCTGGGCTGCTATCTCTGCTTCAATGCGGGTGGCCATAACCACGGGACTATTTTGACGCAAAACATTGATAATTTGGGCGATTTGAGCGGTGGTTTTACCCGGCCCCCAGATAACCTCCGGAAATCCCGTTCTTAATTGACGATGATGGTCAATCTTAGCGAAGTCTTCCACCGGTTCAAAGGCCAGATGTTTAAGTTTATCTAAGGCTGTCTCCGGGTTAATTTCTCCCCTGGCAACCGCGGTCAGCAGCGCTCGCAAATCGGCAGCATGGAACATGATCAGTTATCAGTTATCAGTTATCAGTTATCAGTGGGTAAGTTAACAGTTATCAGATTTGAGTTTTAAGTGAGCAGTATGTGTTAAGTGACCAGTATTAAATAGCAGTTTCTTGCCATCTTTTCACTGTTTACTGATCACTGATTACTGATTACTGCTCACTGCTCACTGATATTAGGAGGCCATGGTAGCTGCGGGACGACGGCGGCGATAAGTACGATTGTTCGCTGGTTCCGTTGCCGCCGCTTGTAGGAGGAAAATCACTAGGGGTTGACTCTGTAACTCCCGTTTGATTAAACGTTGCAAAGTTGTCTCGATTTCGGCCCGCAAACCGGCCCAATCCGTGGCCCCCGTGGCGGTTTTAAATTCACCGATGCGATCGCTTAAACAGCGTTCGATCGCCCGAATAATTAGCTGATTCAGCAGCGAGATTTCCACTTTTGTCACCACACCGCGCAAATTAATCTCTGGGGGTGCGCTTAATTGTCCCTCACCGTTGACGAAGGATGCGATCGTAATCACACCATCTTCGGCTAACTGTTGTCTTTCCTGCATAATGTGTTCGTGGACCACACCCGCTTGATCGACTAACTCGATTCCTGAAGGCACTGGCGCGCCGATAGCAATGCGATCACCAGTTAACTCGATCGTGTCACCATTTTTGACAATCACCATATTTTCGGCAGCAATACCCATACTTTGGGCCATCTGAGCGTGTTTGACCAGCATTCGGTGTTCTCCATGCACTGGCACAAAAAACTTCGGCCGGGTCAAAGATAGCATCAATTTATGGTCTTCTTGGGAACCATGGCCGGAAACGTGAATTCCCTTATCGCGTCCGTAAACTACGTTAGCACCCTGCATCATCAGGCGATCAATTGTATTGACCACAGCGATCGTATTACCCGGAATCGGATTAGCGGAAAAGACAATCGTATCCCCCTGACGCACGCGAATATGAGGATGTTCACCCTTAGAAATCCGCGTCATGGCCGCTAAAGGTTCCCCCTGGGAGCCTGTGGTTAAAATGACGATTTTATCATCGGCTAAATTGCGGGTCGCTTTCAAGGGTTCAAACAGATCATCGGGACATTTTATATACCCCAAATTGCGCGCATGAGCGATGACATTTAACATCGATCGACCCACTACCACCACTTTCCGGTTAAATTTCTGGGCCAATTTCAACACCAGATTAATCCGATGCACCGAAGAGGCAAAGGTAGTGATCATAATCCGTCCCGTTGCTTGGTTAAAAACCCGCTCTAAACCGGGATAAACGGAAGCTTCTGAAGGAGTATAACCGGGGACTTCCGCGTTAGTGGAATCACTCAATAAACATAGCACCCCTTTCTCGCCATGTTCGGCAATTTTTTGCAGATCAAAGAATTCGCCATCCACGGGAGTATGGTCAATTTTAAAATCTCCTGTGTGAATAACTACCCCTAAAGGAGTGTGAATTGCTACACAAAAACTATCGGCGATCGAGTGGGTATTGCGGATATATTCCACCATGAAAGATTTACCTAAACGCACCATTTGCCGGGGAACTACGGTTTCTAATTTGGTACGATTTGCTAATCCTGCTTCTTCCAATTTATCCCGCAATAAAGCCATCGCTAGGCGCGGACCGTAGATAATTGGCACATCAAATTGTTTGAGATGGTAGGGAATGCCACCGATATGATCTTCGTGACCGTGGGTGACGATCATACCCTTAATTTTATGGCGATTTTCTCTTAGATAAGTCATATCGGGAAGCACTACATTGACCCCGTGCATATCATCGGAAGGAAAAGCTAAACCAGCATCCAAGAGAATAATCTCATCATCGTACTCAAAAACACAGGTGTTTTTGCCGATTTCGTGTAGTCCTCCTAGGGGAATGATCTTTAGTTTTGCTTGGGTTTTATCTTGATTCATTAGGTGTCCTTTGATGGTAAGTTATGGTGATTTTTCAGGTGGTTTTTTTGGACGGGAAATCTCAAAAAATGAATAGTTAGAATAAGTCGAACTAGGGAAATAACACCTAGCTAAATTCACTTAGTATCAATACTTTCTAGCAGTTCTAAACTATATTTCTTTTCTAGTTAAGCTATTAATATTATAACCTACTTTCTCGAAAAATCCCAGTTTAGTGGGCAAGAATTTCTAGTATTTTTCTAGATTAAAGCCAATTCTTGCATAATTTTTGCTAATCCTTCTTCTAGTTCGGTACTTAAGGAACATAAAGGAGATCGCAATCCCCCCACTTCCCAACCGACTAGATTTAAGGCCGCTTTAATTGGAATTGGATTAGTGGCACAGAATAAACCTTTAAACAGGGGAAATAATTTCAAGTTAATCTCGATCGCTTTGGCCGCATCTCCGGTTAATAAAGCTTGAATCATCCCTTGGATTTCTTCTCCCACCAGATGACTAGCAACACTGACCACCCCCACCGCACCACAGGTCATCAGGGGTAAGGTGAGAAAATCATCGCCGGAATAAATAGCGAAATTTTCAGGAGTATGACAGTAAATCTTGCAGGTTTGTTCTAAATTACCACTAGCTTCTTTTACCGCCACAATATTATCAACTGCTGCCAGTTTAATAATCGTTTCCGGGGTCATATTTTGACCCGTACGACCGGGGATATTATAAAGCATCACCGGCAGATCGGGACAAGCTTTGGCAATGGTCAGAAAATGCTCGTATAAACCCTCTTGGGGTGGTTTATTGTAGTAGGGAACCACTTGTAAAGAACCATCTAAACCCAGTTTAGCAGCCTGTTGGGTAGCTTCGATCGCTTCGGAAGTGGAATTAGAACCCGTCCCAGCGATCACTTTTCCCCGACCATTAACCGCTTTTTTGACAATACTAAATAGTTCGTATTCTTCCTGCCAACTTAGGGTGGGTGATTCTCCCGTCGTCCCACAGACCACTATACCATCGCTACCGTGAGTAACTAGATAATCGGCCAATTTTTCCACCAGGGCATAATTAACTTGACCCTCGACGGTGAAGGGAGTCACCATCGCCGTAATTACTCGTCCAAAATATGTTGTTTCACTCATTGATCAGTTATCAGTTATCAGTTATCAGTTATCAGTTATCAGTTATCAGTTATCAGTTATCAGTTATCAGTTATCAGTTATCAGTTATCAGTTATCAGTTATCAGTTATCAGTT
>NZ_JADBSZ010000040.1:0-12158 GCF_020246425.1 Microcystis sp. M079S1 | reverse complement strand
GATAACTGATAACTGATAACTGATAACTGATAACTGATAACTGATAACTGATAACTGATAACTGATAACTGATAACTGATAACTGATAACTGATAACTGATAACTGATAACTGATAACCCCCCTAACCCCAGCGACTAGCGATAGGCATTCGCCAACCGGTGCCAAAAGCGCGATCGCTAATTTTTAGACCAGGAGGGGCTTGTTTGCGCTTAAATTCGGCATTTTTAACTAATTTAATCACTTTCTGCACAATTTCAGCCTCAAAGCCGGCGGCGATAATTTGTTCGGCGGATTGATGGCGATCGATTAATAGTGCTAAAATAGCATCTAAAATCTCGTAGGGAGGTAAAGAATCTTGATCCTTCTGATTGGGTTTTAATTCAGCACTAGGAGCTTTATTAATCACATTGAGGGGAATAATTTCCCCGTGCCGATTTAACCAGCGACAGAGGGAATAAACGCGGGTTTTCGGCACATCAGCAATCACTGCTAAACCACCATTCATATCACCGTAAAGGGTGCAATATCCCACCGCCATTTCTGATTTATTGCCAGTGGATAATAGTAAATGTCCGAATTTATTAGAGAGAGCCATTAATAAATTACCGCGAATGCGTGACTGAAGATTTTCTTCGGCAATACCGAAATCAGTCCCAGCGAAAAGACCCTCTAAAAGTTGATCATAAGCGGTCATAATTTCTTGAATTGCTAACTTCTCACTTTTGATACCTAAATTATTAACTAAAGCCACTGCATCGCTAATGGAATGGTCGGAACTATAGGGAGAAGGCATCATCACAGCGAGAACATTTTCTTTACCTAATGCGTCGCTGGCAATAGCGGCAACTAAACTGGAATCAATGCCACCACTCAAGCCGAAAATTACCCGTTTAAAACCGCATTTCTGCACATAATCTCGCACTCCTAAGACTAAAGCTCGATAAATTTCCTCATCTTCATTGACAGGTAAAGGATGAATAACCGCAGGTAACAAATCCTGATTAAACTCGATCAATTCTAGGCTAGAAGTAAATGCTTGGGCGCGATAAATCACTTCTCCTTGTCTGTTAAAAGCCACGCTGTCACCATCAAAAATTAAATCATCATTACCTCCCACTTGATTGACATAAACTATAGGTAAATTATATCTAGTGGCACTATGGGATAATAAAGATTCTCGCAATTTTTGCTTACCGACACTGTAGGGAGAAGCGGAAAGATTAACGATTAAATCCACTCCTAAATTAGCTAAATCGGCGATGGGATTAACTGCGTATTGACGTTGACCCCAAAATTGTTCATCATTCCAAACATCTTCACAGATAGTTACACCGATTTTTACATTATTTTCTGTTAGTTGAAAATATTGACTTTCTTTCCCAGAAGCAAAGTAACGATCCTCATCAAAAACATCGTAGGTAGGCAATAAACGTTTAGTAAAAATTTGTTTAATTTCTTGACTTTTTAACAAAGCTATGCTATTGAATAGCGGCTTTTCTCCTCTGACCGTTGCCGAGGGATTTTTTTCCACAAAACCGACTAAGACGGCTAACTTTTCTGGTAATTGTTGGGACAATAATTGCAATTGTTGAGACATTTTCTCGACAAAACCCAGATTTAATAATAAGTCTCTGGGAGGATAACCACAGAGGGATAATTCTGGGGTTAAAAGTAATTCTGTTCCCTGATTAAATGCCGTTTGAGCGGCCTCTAAAATTCTTTGGGCATTTCCTTCGATATCTCCAACAATGGGATTTAATTGAGCGATAGCAATTCTCATATTTTTTCCTATTTAAACAAAAACTAACGGTTGCTCTTTAAAGGGAGCAAAAGCTTTTTCATCAAAGCGATATAAACTAGCCGGACGACCGGCACCACGCGAGACTTTTAAACCCATATCTTTGAGAAATCCTAATTTCAACAGCCGATTTCTGAAGTTAGAATAATCACTAAAATTTTTACCTAAAATTGTCTCATAAAATTGATAAAGATCATTTAAAGTAAATAATTCTGGTAAAACCTCAAAAGCGACGGGACTATATTCTACTTTATTGCGTAATCTTTGCCAGCCATATTCCAAAATTTGACCGTGATTAAAGGCTAAATCTGGCACTTTATCAATCATATACCAAGTGATATTATAATCCCGTTCAGTGATTAACTTTGCTTCCTCAAACCGCACTAAAGCGAAGTAACTCACCGATAGATAACGTTCCCTAAAACTCTCGGCCGCTGCCGGGGAATCTCCCTCTGGACTGCCAAAAGTATATAACTGTTCCAGATAGAGATTATTGACGCTAATTTTCTCGGCTAAAATTCGATAGGCTGCCGTTTCAAGTGATTCCCCATTTCTCACTAAAGTTCCGGGTAAACTCCAGTAATTACTAAAAGGTTCTTCCCGTCTTTTAATCAGAAGCACCAGCAGCCGATTTAATTGGGTATCAACGGAAAAGATCACGTTATCAACTCCGACTTTAAAATCAGCTAGAGATTTATTAGCTAGGGTCTTTGGCGGTTTCATGCGTAAAGTTTTTGACCTTCGATATAATCTTTAATCGGTGCAGGAACAGCCTGTTTATCGCCTTTTTCTCGATAATCTGTTGAGGATACAGCCGGAGCAAATACATCGGCAATTAGACAATCACCCCCTAATGTTTGCAGTTGTTCAATATCATCTTGGTTAATAGGATATCCTGGACGAGGAATCACGAGAATTTTGACTTTTTCTAGTAATTCTTGGCTGCGATACCAGTGCCTAATTTGTCCAGCTAAATCGGAACCAATGACTAGGGTATATTCCTCCTGTTCTCCCCAAATTGCTTGCGCTTTTTCCACACTAATTAAGCTACGTCGATCGCTTAATTCTCGTCGCAGTTGTATATTATCCCTTGGGGGTTGAATATCCCGGATGAGCAAATTTAACATCCTCAGACGATGTTCGAGACTGGTTTGATGATTTTTAAAGGGATTATCGGCAGCCCAAACCGCAACGATATCGTACTGTTCCGATAACCATTTTAGTATGGCTTGATGACCGGCAGTGGGAGGATCGGCACTGGTTCCAAAAAGGGCAATTTTAAGCATAGGATTCAATTGCTTGCTCACTGAGGGATTAGTTTAACTCTGCTCAAGCTTGGCAAAGATTAACTTCTCCCCATTATAGTTGATTTTACCAAAATAGGGCAAGAGGATCAGTGATCAGTAATCAGTGATCAGTAATCAGTGATCAGTGAAGTTTTGCGACGAGTGGGCTGCTATTAACTTAACAGAAAATTCCCTAACACTTGGCCGTTCTGAATAGGGGAGATTGCGTCTAATTGCAAAGGGTGCATCTCACATTTGCAGAAATACCGACAATCAGCACTTATCAGTGACTCTTAAATTGGTACAAAAATATGAACAATCGCGTGTAAGCATCCCACCGAAAAGCTAATGCGCGGGGGGTTTGGGGGCGGCGCCACGCCCCCAACGGGGGGTTTGGGGGGTAGAACCCCCCAAAGGCTTGGATTGAGTGATAAAATCGGAAGTAATGCCCGATTTTAAAAGAGAGTTTCCCCGTAAAAATCCCAATTGGTAGATTGACAAAAATGAGATGCACCTATTGCAAAAAGATACTTATTCTTGAATAAGAGCATAATCATAATGCTCCAAAATTTCACCTAAACAGGATGAATTATCATCGTATAAATTACCTAAGTTGTCTTCTTGCAAATGGTTTCTAACCCGATCAAAAAGCCCAACGGAATAGACACTATCATCATGACGAGAACGGTATCTAATCCCATCTACTCCTTGGGGATGTTCCCAAATTGCCTGCCCCCAAGTCCGACAATATTCATAATCACCAGAAGAAATGCGGGCATCTATTCCTATGCGAACAAGGGCCGGCCCCGTTAAGTCGGCCAACACTAAAGTGCGATCGCTTCTAATTCTAAAAAGATTTCTATTTCTTAGGGCTGTAACGGTTACGGCTCCGTCAAATGTTCGTCCAAAACATTCAATAAAGGTACTGTACTCATCACCCACATAGAGAAGCCCATAGCCCTGATTTGGCCCATCGAAACGACCGCTACCACTGCGGTCAAAATGAAGACTAGAAAGGTGTCCGGTTTTATTTAATCTTAGCCAGGGGCCTGGGGTTTCAATGACGGGCAATTGACGCTGACTAAAATCGTCTGGTGGGAGGGGAAAAGGAGGCAAACCCATTACGCCGCGCTATGACTCCCGTAGCACTTAGCGGCCCAAACCACTGGCTCGATTTCTCCCTTTTGGAGTTTTTCTAGCGGGGTTGCTCCCTCTAAACGAATATCACCCGTAAGCAGAAAGAGCATTTGTGTCCAAGCACCGTCTTCTTTTAAAACGGCTAACACTTGGTCTAAACCAGACAAAACTTTGCCATCAATAAATTGCCAAGCGGGATAAACTAATTCTTCGTTGACAGATAAACCTAAGACCTGATGATTGAGCCTCATAGTTTCTAATTCCAAAGAACTACAGGCTAAAACACTACAAACCTCAGCGCTGGTTAAGGTTCCGCCTTGCTTAGATAGGAACCGCTTCTTCGCTTCTTCGCCTCGTTTAATGGCAGCTGCCAACGGAGGGGCCAAAGCTAAAGGAGATTGTGTTTTTTGTATAGATTCTAACATTTTTAAGCAACCCTACCACCGCGAACGTATTTTGAATCCTTGATTAGTTTTTAGGAAGACCCTATCTACCCCTCATAATAACAGATGGTGGGCATTGCCCACCATACATATAGCAATTCTATTTGAGATTTAAACTGTCACCTATTGATAACAAGGGACTTAAGCCCCTTGTCTATGTTAACCATCAGTTAGTCTCCTTTTTTTTCGCTATCGATCAATTTTAGTCCTACATGAACATATAGATTCGCAATAGTCATCGGATGAATTGTTTCTGGCAACCGTCCTGCATATAACGGTACAGACACTCCAGCTAGAATCAAGAGTAAAGCAAGCGTCTTTTTGAGATTAACTTTGTCATTAGGTAGCATAACGTTTTTAGAATAGTGATACACCTCTTTTATATCAAGCAAGATTATTCTATGTCACCCAATAAAAGTTGTAATTTTGATACTTTTTTAGGCTTTAAATTTGTAACAATTATTGGTTTAACTTTGCAACAATTATTAGTTTAAAGACCCAACAATTATTGGTTTAACTTTGCAATATCTGTTGGCTAAAAGATGCAATAATTGTTGGTTTAACTTTGCAATAATTATTGGTTTTCAATTCCAGAATTTTGGATTATCTTACATACATAAGGTTCATCCCGTATTGCAGAAATGGAGCGGAATGGTATGTCGAATGCAACTGTTAATCAAGCAATTATCAACTGTGTATATGTAAACAGCACAGAAAAAACAGCTATTCTCAAAAATAACTTTGACTTGATAGGACAAAGGCGGGAGCGAGTCGTTGAGGTGGGCGAAAAAATTTTTTTTAAAGCTCCTGAATGGGGACACTTAGAGATTTTTACCTATGAAATGGCTACGATGATTCTGGAGGATAGAATTCCCTGTCGAGAATTGGCGATATAAGGGAGGATTTGGGCAATAATTATTGGTTGATTTCTCTTTTGGTTTTATGGGACTATCGCAGAAGCAATATAACTTTACGGTTATTATTGCAATACACTTTGAAAAAGTATCGGTGACTACAAATACAGCTATGTTGACTACCTTAAGATCGATCGAAAGTCCCTCCAACCCAACGAGGGTCGCATCTAACCCAAGGAGAGTACTATGGAACGAACAACTCCCCCATCACTATGCGATGCCCAAAAGCAGGCAAGAAACTGTGGTTTGGATATACCCAAGCTAGAAGCTTTATTGAAAGAAATCGAACCCTTATCTGATAAATATAAGGAGATATTTTATCGGGCGGCTACAGGGCTTTATTCCGCCGATGATTTGGCTGAAATGTTCAATCATAGCCCAAAAAATCTAAACGCGGATTTCAACAAAAACCTAGGATCCCATCTTAAGGATTACCTTGAGTTAGATGAGCGGGTGGGAATTACTTCTTTAAGAAGAGTTCTCTTTAAAAAAGACTATTTTGTTGACATTAATGACGATGAATCAGTAAAAGTTTTGCCAACACGCTATGCTGAAAATTCGCAATTAGAGGAGCCTTCTGCTTCAGACCCAATTATTGTTGATCAGAATACCACCAATCAAGGAGATTGATTTAAAAATGGAAAACACAGAGTTATTGTGTGAGGCAACAACATCGGCCAGTCCCCGTGCTGACATTATTAATGATCTGTTAGCTCAACTAGACAATGAAATGGAAAACACAGAGTTATTGTGCGAGATACCAACATCGGTCAGTCTCCTTGCTGACATTATTAATGATTTGTTAGCTCAACTAGAAAAGGAACAGGATAGCGATATCCGTGCTGAAATCATAAGGAAATTGGGAGAATATCCTGAGCCTCAACTTATTAAAAAACTTTGGGATTTGAGAAATAATCTCGAAAACGAATCTGATGATTTTGTGCAGTACGAAATTAAGCTTAGTCTGCATAAAGCGGCTACCCAAAAAGTTTTGACTCCAATAGGTATTGATTTTTTTCTGGATAACTTAGAGGTATTCCAATCAAAAGATAACAATTCTCAAGCTCCGAAAGTCTTAATTGATGCTGATCTAATTGAAGAGTTTTTATTACGAAATAAGACGACTCTTAACAGGGAAGCTACTAGGGTTATGGGACTTGTTTTAGAGGGAAAAATTAATCCTTACATCGGCGAAATAGGATTAATCAACATTTGGCATAATATCAAAAATCTGAAATCTAGAGAAGATGCCAATCGTTCGATCATTGAACTTCTGAGTAAGATTAACGTCGGTCAAGTTAACTTGAAAGACATTGACCTAGAAAAATATCCCAACGTTAACTTAAAAACGGCAATTCAAGTTGAGATTGCCAGAAAGTATAGCCTAGCAGGTATTATCACCATCAGAGATCGAGAATTCATTGCCAGTGGGTATCCTTTTGTGGGTTCTCCTTCCTTATTCTTACAGTTTTTAGGGGAAGATACCTCGCCGGCATCTATCGAAAGAACTCTCAAAAATCTCGGTAAAGCGGCAATGGAAAATGAAAAAGTAAAACTCAACCAGCTTTTAGAAAACGAGCCTCAACAAAACTTATTCTTTGAAGATAATCTTTTGCTTTTTCAAGGCTGGAAAATTGAGAACTTTGAAATTCTTTGTGCTAATAACAATTTAACTGCTGCGACAGTTATTCTATGTAATACAAAAACCCAAGAGCGTTACACTGAATCAGCCTTTAAAAAAGGTTCAGTAGATGCACTTTTTACTGCTTTTAATGAGGCTATAGCTCATTTAGTTGAAATTAAACATGACCTTAAATCTGTCTATTTGGCCAACTTAAAAAAAGGTCAACAAGGAGACGTAACTGTCAAGGTGATGGTCGAGTATGATGGTAAAGAAGTTATTACCATCCACACCCATGAAAATATTCTCAAGGCTTATTTTTTCGCCTACGTCAAAGCGATGATTGCCGTTTATGCACCCGATGAATATCACCCCGATATTCATAGCACGAAAGAATTGACATATTTGTACAAAATTGGCCGACGAGATTTTCATGGACTGAATTTCAGCCAAGTCAATTTAATGGATGGTGAGGCCAATCTTTCCGATGCAAAATTGATGGGATGTAACTTCAGTCAGGCTAATCTTTCGAGGGTTAATTTAACTAATGCTGATTTAACAGGAGCCGATTTAAGTCATGCCAATTTGAGCAAAGCTGATTTAACAAGAGCCAATTTGAGCAAAGCTAATTTAACGGGAGCTAACTTGACCGATGTTAAATTAGATGAAAATAATCTAACCCTCCTTGATGGCACAATTTTGACTAACACAATTATGCCTGAAATTAACATTGAAATTAGCGGCGAATCCCGTTTAGAAAAGGTTGGTCAACTACTCAAACACATTGATCCTAAAAGTCAATCTCGAATCTTGGCTATTCACTCCATGACAGATTCCATCTGGTGGGATAATCCCCTTGGTCAAAAATTCTGGGAAGTTAACGAAGAACTAATCAAAAGGGAGATTTCTATTCAACGAGTCTTTATTCTTCCTGAAGTTCCGACTCCAAAGCATTTACAGGTGATTCAGGAACAACTTAACTCTGGCATAGAAGTTGCTTGGATTTGTCAGGAAAAAGCCAAAGATGTTGAAGGCTATCGTTGGGATGATACTAACCTATTGATTAGCGAAAACTTATCTGTTCCAAGAAATTCTTTTACAGCGAGAAGAACTATGAATGGTCAAACAGAAACAGGTTATATTTCCTATCAAACAAGAGTTGTCGAGACAGATAAAAGTATCTTTAACGCTCTATGGGAAAAATCCGAAAAACTCTCTACTCAAGCTAATATTCAGGAACAATTAGCAAACCTGAATACCTGACCCCGAACTTTATTGTTTTATTAACTGATGCTCACAATGCGATCGCTTTTTCTATTTTGTTTTCATAAAAAGCGATCGCTAAAAAGAAATTTCTCGGTCGTTTGTCACACAATCCTGAAGATATAAATCAATTAGTTCCTGATAAGAAATTCCTTTTTCTTTTGCTTTTTTTTCAAAGAAATCAATGACATCAATCCTTAAAGGTAAAGTGACCTGCCGCTTGAGTTGTTGAGCAAAAGGATTAGGACGACTTTTCATATTAGCGAGATCATACTCTGATTTCATAAACAATAACCTCGATGAGGACAGTATAGTATTTTGGTTAAATTTAACGACTCAATTATAGTACATACAATCAAATTAACGATAGTTTGCTCTTAAAAAATTTTTCTCTCTCACCTCAGAAAAACTGCGATCGCCGTTCTAATTCTATTTTGATAAAAAGCGATCGCTTCCCCACAATCCCTAAAAAATAACCATAAAATTAATTAATAGAATATCGGAGAAAGACAAAGATGATTATCGCTCAAGAAAAACCAACTATTGCGACAGTCACCAAAACCCCTGTCACTTTGGAAGCATATCGGGCGATCGCTGAAACTTCTCAGGAACGTTATGAATATTGCCATGGAGAAATGATTCTTATGCCTGGAGGAACCGCAACCCACAGCGCAATTGCGATCAATATCTCGGTTTTTTTGGGATTTTTATTGAGAGATAGGGATTTTCGTCTCTATAACAGCGATCTGCGGCTGTGGATTCCTGAATATAATTGTGGAACCTATACCGATCTCATGGTTGTTAACCATGAACCGGAATTTAACGGCGATCGCAAAGACGAAATTCTTAATCCTTTATTTATTGTAGAGGTGCTTTCCCCCGCCACAGAAGCAGATGATCGAGGTGATAAATTTAGAAAATATCGTTCCCTGTCAAGTTTTTGTGAATACCTGCTCGTTAGTCAAACTGAACCCTACATTGAGCAATATCTCAGACTCGCACAGAGCGATCGCTGGCAACTACAAACCTACGATCAACTTAGTCAAATAATCCCTCTGGAGAGTTTAAACGTTGAACTTCCCTTGCTAGAAATTTATCGTCGTGTTAGTTTTGCCGCAGTTTCATAAATCGCTTAATCCGATTAATAACCTTTCTATTCTATTTTGATAAAAAGCGATCGCCCCACAGTTTAAACTTATAAAACCGCCATCGACAAAGAAGCGGTGAGGAGTAGTTCATTAGAACTACTCAGGATAGTTAGGCAGAGAATGATATTGAAAGATGCCAAATATACTGCCGACACTGCCGATACTGAGAATACTGCCAACACTGCCAATACTGAGAATACTGCCGACACTGCCAATACTGAGCATACTGCCGATACTAACCAGACTTAAAATGCTGCTGGCACTAGCGAGACTTAAAATACTGCCGGCACTGCCTAAACTCAAGATACAGCGATAACTAGCTTTGCTCAGATAATTAAGACCAGAAATCATTTTAAATCGGGGAAAGATTGGGGAATAGTTAGGGAAGTATTTTGCCAAACCTGTTGTAAACGCATAGCCGGCATAGTTAGATAAAGAATATCACCTTGATCGAGAGTAATTTCCAGTAATTGCCAACCGTGGATAGTTTGACCCTGTTTTTCTAGGTAAAGTGGCACAAAATCGGCATTCATCGCCGCTTCCTTGATAATTTGCCCCATAAAAGGATGATTAGGTGTGATTAATGTGGCCAAAGCAACCCAGAGGAGATCATCGGTCATGCCATTACCGAGAATTCTACCGCCCAAAGCGGCCGCAGCGAAGGAATAGGTAGCTAGATCCCGGGGACATAATACCGTATCAAAATCAAAAACCTCTTGAATCGATCGCCCGAATTGTTCCTGAGAGCAGCGTAAAACTAGATTAATTTTAGGAGCGATCGCTTTAGCAGTGAGGGCAATCTCCACATTAATCATATCCTCGTAAGTAACCACGATCAAAGATTCGGCGTTGTTAATATTAGCCGTTTCTAGGGTAGCCACTAGACGCGCATCCTCGATGATGACGGGGATTCCCCAGGAGCGCACGGAATGCAAAAATCGATTATTGGGGTCCGATTCGATCACCACCACTTCACAGCCTTGCTCGTGCAATTGTCGCACGATCCGGGTGCCGATACCTCCTAAACCACAGATAATGTGATGATTGCGGACGGGAATGCGGGTAGCATCCCAAAACTGCTTAAAGCGACTACCGAGAATAAAATCGTTAAGGAGAGCATAACAGATACCGATAACCCCCGCACCGACAATCATCATGACCACGGTAAAAATTTTGATACTATCGGGGGTAGATTCGGCCACTTTTTCGTTACCTCCGGCACCGGTAATCATCCCGACAGAGAAATAGAGGGAATCGACAAGGGAAATTTTTTGATTAACGCTGAGATAGGTAATGGTAGCAAGGGAAATCATCCCCAAGAGGGAAAGGGTGACAAGAATTACCGGTTGGACATAGTGCTGATAGGGACGAAGATTGAGCAGATTTCTCAGCCACTTTTGCAGTTTAAAACGCTGTTTTGCCTTAATTGTCGGTTTATTGCCGATAATCAGATGATCGCCAGTTGCGAGTTTTTTGCCTAAAAGAACTGCTGAAACCAGATCGATTTCGTCGTGAGCGGGGAGATAATAGATTAACATCCGGGCCGGATCGTCCCAAAGTTCGTAGAGGGGTAATCCCCACCAAGGATGATTTTCCTCGATAATTATCTCTTGAATTGGCCAAAGGCGATCGAATAGCTGTAATTGACCGATAGCTTTATTACCAAGGGCAGCAAAGGAAAAGATCGGAGCCGCTAGGGAAGCAACGCTCATGCTAACGTGAGCAGGGAGGGTTTGATCGAGTCTTTCTCCTAAAGTTTCGTTAAATAGTCGGTTAACTATCCGAATTTTCGGGTTAATTATCCTGGCGCGGGTGAGAATTTCCAGATTGAGTGCGTCGTTATCGATGGCCAAAACTAGGGTTTCTGCATCTGGAAGGCCAGCTTGCAGGAGAGTTTTAGGAGAGCAGGGATCGCCGATAATAATATCAGACTGGTATTCGCAGACCATTTGGCGATCGCTAATCGCTACTACTGCCGCAGATTGTTGTTTGAGTAAACAAAAGATTTTATAACCCGTGCGACCTAATCCACAGACGATGATTTGCGGTTTCATTCGTCGAGCGCGTTTTTTGCTGATTAACCTTTCATTTGTAGCGCAAAAACTAGGAAAAATCTGTAACTAAAGCTGCAATGCTGCCAATTTTCCTAATCAGGCTTTGAAGATGATAAAATAACCCTCATCATTGATTTAATCACCTAAGCCTTGACTCGCTTTCTTTGGGATAAATTTAGTAAAGATTACCTCGAAACTTTTCTTGCTTCTTCCGGTGACGTGAAAACCAGCCTTGATGTGACGGCAGAAACTCAAGAAATCGATGTGTATTTTCGACCGACTTCCCCCAAAATACCGCCCGAATTAGGCCTATTGGGCAAATTAGCTCAAACCCCTTGTCTATTGGAACCCTATCGCAATCCTGTCACGATTGAGGGAATTCTCGCTTGTTTATCTAAACTGTTGACTGTGCGGGAACAATTACAAAGAGAAGCTCACCGTCATCAACAACCCTTATTAGCAGAAAATATTCCTAGACTATGGATACTAACTC
>NZ_JADBSZ010000004.1:0-27200 GCF_020246425.1 Microcystis sp. M079S1 | reverse complement strand
ATGCCGGGTAAAGGAAAAGCGATCGCCAGACAATATACAACCGCAGAAATGAGCGTAATTAGCCCAGAAATGCGAAAATTATTAGGAACGACAACCTATGATATTTATCTCAATGATCGAGCCTATTGGCAAAATATACCATCCCGGGTGTGGGAATATACTATCGGGGGTTATCAAGTCATTAAAAAATGGCTAAGTTATCGCGAGGAAAAATTATTAGGACGGGGATTAACTATCGCAGAAGTGCAGGAAGTAAGCGAGATGACTAGGAGAATTACTGCGATTATTCTCCTAGAATCAGACCTAGATAATAACTATCAAAATATCAAAACAGCCGTGTATTCTTTTTAACTTAGTGTCAGCAGAATTCCCTCGCTTTTAGCGATGGGATGAATGCTGATACTAAATCCGTTGAGTACAGGCTAGTTATGAGACGAGGCACTCATGCAAGAGGCAAAAGGGGAAATAAATAATCAGTTTTTAATAACAGGATTTAGTATGACATTCAGTTTTTTTCCCACTTCCCACTCCCCAATTCATAATTCATAATTCCCCAAGGATTGGATGATTGAAGCCTTCTGAAGCAAAAGAATATCTGTGATTGCTATCAAAACTGTTATATTATATAAAAATATTTCTGAGATTTTTTCTATGCCTCTAATTAAAATTCAAACTTCTGTCACCTCCCTCGATGATGAGACGGTTAATCAACTTTTGCAGAGTCTTTCGGCTAAATTAGCTAAACATCTGGGAAAACCCGAATCCTATGTGATGACAGCTTTAGAATCGGGGATAAAAATGACTTTTGCTGGTACTTTTGAGCCGGTGTGTTATGTGGAGATTAAAAGTGTTGGTTCTATTTCCGCCGCTCAAACTAAAAGCATGAGTAGTGATTTTTGTCAAGAAATTGAGGCTTATTTAGGAATACCGAAAAATCGCATTTATCTAGAATTTGCCGAGGCGAAAGGTGATCTTTGGGGATGGAATGGCACTACTTTTGGCTAATTTATGCCAAAATTATCGGAGATAGGGCTTATTTTAACTCTCCGGTGAGGATTTTTGCCTGTTCAATCCAAGCTAACATCACCGCAATATCGGGACATAAATCGCGTCTTTGCAGATTAGCCACCTGAAAGCGGAGAATCTGTCGATGCAACTGCTGAATTGATGTCTGTGCCAATTGCGGGATGGAAGCAATACCGGCATGAACCAGCAAACCGCAGTATTGACAACCCACGGCGGGAATCGAGGCTAATTCCGCCATTGCCACCCACTTATTAATATATTTAGCCTGAATTTGCATTCTTACTGCTAATTTTTCCTTACCCAATTGCGGACGAACTTTTTGCAGAAGTTGTGCGGTGGTGTCGATACCGCAATCCTTTAATTTTTGGCAATCTTGGTCACTTAACCCCGGCAAATGTTCAATTAACCAGCTTTGCCTGTGGATAAGTTGCGATCGATTCATCGAAATTATTAACTATTGATAAGTAGATTATAGCAGTTAAGTAGGGAGGCACAATTATTTGTAGGATGGGTTAGCGGTAGCGTAACCCATGCGGGCTATCGATTATGAAGAATACATCAGTATTTATAATTTAGTAATTGAATTAATCAGAAATTTTAAAGATGATCTATTAAATGCCGCCGTGACGGAACAGTATAAAAAAGTCAAAATTATATAGGGTTTGCTGAAAAAGTCAATTGGCTGATGATGGGGTGAGTTTCCTACACTCCACCGATTATGCCTGAAAGCTTGCATTTTTTGCTTATTCATTTTCGGTACCCAAGAAATACCTTAACCAAGATTGTAAAGTTTTAGCACGTCTTTCAACAGTACTTTCTGAAAGTGACGGACACACTTCTAGTAAAAATTCTCTTGCTCTTTCTGGTTTGATTTCGGAGAGATCATGAGCATTTTGCCACTTAAACCATGCCAAACCCACCTTTGAAGCAATAAATTGGTGAGCCAAGAATCTTTTTTTTGATTTTTCTGACAGACGATCAAGCATGAAACAAGCAGTAGTTGGCTGCACTCGTTCGTCAGCCAGATTAAGAATTTCTGCAGCCCTTCTATAGTAGGAAAACTGCCTTTCTGTAATACCATTTCTATCCAAAAACTGTTGTCGAACAGTTGGCAAAGAATGAGGATATTGAATTAACAGCGAAGATAAATCAACAACTCGTTCTAACCTATCAGCTTGTGGAATATCATGAGAAAGAACCCTGATAGATCGTGATTTTAACCCTGTTAAACTAGATATATATTCATGTTCTGTAGAAATTGTTTTAATGACATTAAATTCTGAAGAATTAATGGAGACAGCCATATCTACTCGCAAATCATCCTCTTTGATTTTTGTGACACAATCTTGCCAAATACTAACAACTTCTAAGTCATTTTCACTTTCATTATCAATTTTTCCTGAGGAAAGGTCAGAGATAGTTTTTGCCAGTAAATTTGCGTGATTAGGACTGAGATTGACATGAAGTATAATTGTCCAAGAACCAGGTATTGCCTGCGCTGGAGTAAAAGCGGGAAGTTTATTGATTCTCTCAAAAGTCAGATCGGCAATTTCTTGAAATAACCGCTCTAATTTATCAATTACACTAGCAACTACAGACCAAGATTTTCTATCTTTAGAATCATTGTCAATACGAACTGCAACTGACAATCCATCACTATCAAGAACTGTTCCAATAGTGGCAAGAGACGAAGTGACTAATCGGAGTAACTTGTCTTTTGTCTCTGCCAAATTCTTATCTTCTGTATTGCGCTGTAAACTTTGAGTATTATAAATTTTTTTAATTAATTCTTCACCAGCAGAAAAAACATTACTATCTGAATATTTGGTTGTACTGGCTTCTTCAAAAAATATATTAATTCCCTCTGACCATTCAGCTTTTAACTCTGAGTCATCTACTTGCTCTAATAGATTATTACTAAGAGATTGAAGTTCTTGCAGCTGCGTTTTGACATGAGGTGCTTTCGCATAAATTCTTCCCCAAGTGGCCAAAAAATCAAAAGTTTGTTCGGCAATTAAAGGGGTTCCGTCCGCAAGACTAACTTTAAAAAAAGCGTCGAGGGCAGGGGCAAGAAGCGCAAAAATTGGTAATTCCCAACTATTGACAGAAGCGGTAAGAACAAGTAGGCTGATTCTAGATGGACTATCAGGGGGAATACTATTGCGAGATAAAATTGACGCAATAAATAACCAAACAACCTCATTGTTAATCTCGCTGTCATTCTGTAGAAGCTTACGTCCCAATACCCCTAAGCCGATTTCTGAAGCTTTGATCGATCCCAGTGCCAACAGAGCGGCAAACTCTCTAACATGACTATCCACCCTTCTCAGATTGCCGAAAGCTCTATCAATTTCTTCTCTAGCGTTATCACTATCGCCAGAGTCTAAAAATTGTTGCACTCTTCTAAGCATCGTTGTCATTCTGTTTGGGGCGAAGGGATAAAGGTAAGACCACTGCGAATTTCAATATCTACACGGGCGTTTTTAGTTTTACGTTTAGAATCCTGAAATGAGTGCGGTTGTGCCTCTGGAGTGACACCACCTTGCTCACTAGCATTTGTAACAAAGCGTTCAGCTTTTCTAAACGCTTGTTTCCGTTCCTCTCGTTGACATTCGCTGCATTGCCCTTTAATATTAGCAAGAAATGATAATCCTTCTTTAGCAGTAACAGGATTTTTTCTTGCCCAAGAACAACTGTATCCACCCTCTTGCTGGATATCGTCTCCTTGAGCTTGTACCCTCCCACGATAAGGTTCTGACGAACTCGACATATTAAATGTTCAAATTTATTCATTTAAGACAATTATATAGTAATTATCAGCAAAAATGTCAAACAAAGCCCAAATACTTGATTAGAATCAATTATCAAAAGTTTAGCTATAAAATTATGTAGAATGCTTTCGACGACGTACTGGGAAATTACCTGACAAAAAAAAGTTGATAGAACCAAAACGGTCTATCAACTCTTAAAGTTATCCATTCAAGAACTAAAAATTAACGTTCCTGAAAGACGATTTTTTTGTCCAGGGAAGGACGGTTATTCGACTTAGAGGGGTACTTACTACCACCACTGCGGGGAGTTTTATTAATCACCGGTTTACTGCTCGTCGGTGCGGGAACTTCCCAATCGGTTTTCATCCACTGGGGACAATTTTGATCGTAGATCATTTGCAGGGCAGCCGCCGCGATCGCTTGGGGATCGTATTCTTCACTTAAATCCCGCACTAAAGGCAAGAAAGAAGCCATCCGTTCCCCCGATAAAGCCTCTTTTAGCTGATTTTGCAGCTTGGCTAGGCGTTTTGCTTCTACTTCGGTGCGGCTAGGAATGGGACTAGATTCCAGACGTTGACGCAGACGCTGTTCAATCTGACGCAACAAACGCCGATCGATCGGTTCTACTAAAGATATAGCAGTTCCCGTTTTACCGGCGCGGCCCGTGCGGCCAATGCGGTGAATATAGGTTTCGGCATTATCCGGCAGATCATAGTTAATAACGTGGCTGAGATTTTCCACATCTAGACCGCGGGCTGCGATATCCGTGGCTACCACTAATTTAATTTTGCCCTCGCGGAAACGTTGCACCAGTCGTTCCCGTTGCACTTGGCTTAAGTTACCGTGGTATTCATCCACCGTTTGCCCCGCTTCTTGCAGTTTGCTGGTTAATTCGGCCGCGGTTTGCTTGGTGCGGACGAAAATAATCGCCGATTCTAGGGGTTCGATCTCTAACAGGGGTTGCAGGACTTTTAATTTCGTCCAACCGCGAGGGATCAGATAAATTTTCTGCTCGATCTTAGCAGGAGCGGCCTGGGGTTGAGAAACCGTCACAGAAATGGGAGATTTCAAGAAATTAGCGATTAAATCGCGGATTTCCCGGGGCATAGTTGCCGAGAAACAGGCGGTTTGACGGGTGGAGGGGGATGCTTGCAGAATTTTCTTCACATCATCGATAAAACCCATACTGAGCATTTCGTCCGCTTCATCGAGGACTACCCAGTTTAGGGATTCTAGATGGAGTTTTTTGCGATCGAGCAGATCGATTACCCGGCCGGGAGTCCCGACCACAATCTGGACACCTTTTTCCAGACTGCGGATCTGACGTTCCATGGATTGACCACCACAGACTGTCAGGATAAAGAGACGACGATCATCAGAGAAATCTTTGATGGCGCTGGCCACCTGTTGGGCTAATTCCCGGGTGGGGGTGAGGATTAAAGCTTGAACGTTAGGATTTTTGGTGTCCATGCGTTCCAGTAAAGGCAGGGAATAGGCGGCGGTTTTGCCGGTTCCCGTTTGTGACATTCCTACCATGTCATGCCCTTCTAGAAGGAGAGGGATGGCTTTGGTTTGAATTTCGGTGGGGGTGGTGAATCCAAGCGTTTCTAGGTGTTGAAGACGGCTATCGGATAAACCTAAATTGTTGAAACCAGTGGTCATAGGGATTGTTTTGTGGGAATTAAATAAGAAAAATGGAAAAATTAGACTATTTCGCCGTAGAGATCGTAGGTATCGGCCGCAGTGATTCGGACCTGTACGATCGCACCTAGAATCGCCTCCCCTGTCACATAAACCAAGCCATCCACTTCCGGGGAAAAACGAGCGGAGCGCCCGATTAATTCTCCTGTTTCTGGGTTTTCCTGTTCGATGAGAACATCGACAGTTTGACCGATATAAGCTTGATTTTTGCGTTCCGAGATCGGTTGCTGAGTTAACATCAACCTTTCGCGGCGTTCGTCCATAATTGCCTGTGGCACTGGATCGGGCAGGTCAAAAGCGGCTGTACCTTCTTCGGCGGAGAAGGTAAACACCCCGACGTGATCGAACTCATGACGCTTGACAAATTCCAGCAGATGGCTGAAATGTTCCTCGGTTTCTCCGGGGAAACCGACGATAAAAGTCGTTCGTAAAACCGCGTTCGGGATAGCTTGCTTGATCCGCTCGATAATGCCATCGTTGACTCGTCCTTGCCAGGGACGGTTCATCGCCCGCAGGATGTCGGGATGGGAATGTTGTAGCGGCAAGTCTAGATAGGGTAAAACATTCGGGCTCTCTCGGATCGCTTCGATAACCTTTGGCGTTAACCCGGTCGGGTAAGCGTAGTGAACGCGAATCCAAGGTATATCGACTTCTGCCAGCGCTCGCAAGAGTTCCGCTAATTTGGGTTCGCCATATAAGTCTAACCCATAATTGGTTGTTATTTGCGAAATGAGAATTAATTCTTGGACTCCTTGGCTGGCCAATTGTCGCGCTTCGGCCACAATCGACTCGATCGATCTCGATCGCTGATCGCCGCGCAGCTGGGGAATAATACAGAAAGCACAGCGATAATCGCAGCCTTCGGCCACCCGCAGATAGGCGACTCCCTCGCTGGTGGTGCGATAACGGGGCAGATTTTCATCGGCGATAAAAGTGGGATCGGTGCTGACTTCTTTGACTCGTTCTCCCGTCTCTACCCGTTCGACGATCTCGACAATTTTCTGATAATCCCCCGTGCCGACAATGGCCACGGCTTCCGGCAATTCCGTCAGGAGTTCATCTTGGAAATGTTGGGCCATACAGCCGGAGATAATAATTTTTTTATTAGCTTCCGCCAGTTCCACGAGGGTGCGAACGGATTCTTCTCTAGCTGCTTGAATGAAACTACAGGTATTAACGATAACGTAATCGGCCAACTCCTCGTCATTATCTACGGGATAGCCGGCCTTGGCCAGCAGTCCTAACATATGCTCGGAGTCGATCCGGTTTTTCTCACAGCCTAGGTGTGAGATGGCGATGGTTGGCTTATTGCCCATGCGATCGAGTATCAACCAAATCTTAAACTTCTCTTTTAATGTTAAGACATTGTGAACTACTCTCAACGGATTTGAGAGCTTCCTGCTTCAATGGGATGCGCTTTCTACCTCGAAAGATAGCAAGTCTTACCTTCCCGACCCAGGCAGGAGTCCTAGTTCCTAAGACCCACACTTTTTCTTGCAACACGACTCGCCGAAGCTCGGTTATCGCTTAAGGAATAGTGGTCAAGACCTGTTTATGATAACATAGTTTTTTGGAATTGTCTATATACAAAGTCAGCATTCATGAGGGGAACCCTGGGGCGAATTACTTCGCCCCTTTAAAAGCCCCGTCCCATCCCACTAAGCGCGAGGGACGAATGCTGACACTAAGTTAAAATAATTTCCCCCCCGTGGAACCGTGGCTAGGCTTTCACCCTGTTAAAATGGGTGAGCGGCGCATGGTTTGGGACGCTAAGAGTAGTAGACGCTGTGAACTTAATTGCAACTTTCAAGACAAAAAACCCGATTATTGGCGTGGTTCATCTCGCCCCCCTGCCCACTTCCCCCCGTTGGGGTGGCAGTCTCAAGACGGTGATCGAGCGGGCTGAACAGGAGGCGACGGCTTTGGCTGCCGGCGGTGTTGATGGTTTGATTATCGAGAATTTTTTTGATGCCCCCTTTACTAAGCAACAGGTGGATCCCGCCGTGGTTAGTGCCATGACTTTAATTGTTGATCGCATTAAAAATCTGGTGGTCTTACCGATTGGTCTTAATGTTCTCCGCAATGATGCCCATAGTGCTTTAGCGATCGCTACCTGTGTTAATGCCCAATTTATTCGGGTTAATGTGCTAACGGGGGTTATGGCCACCGATCAGGGCATTATTGAGGGTCAGGCCCACGAACTCCTGCGTTATCGCCGCGAATTGGGGTCTGAGGTCAAAATTTTAGCGGATGTTTTAGTTAAACACGCCCGCCCCTTGGGAACCCCTAATCTGACTACGGCAGTGCAAGATACGATCGAACGGGGACTGGCAGACGGGGTGATCCTCTCCGGTTGGGCTACCGGTAGCCCCCCCAGTTTTGAGGATTTGGAACTGGCAGTGGCGGCGGCCAAGGGAACACCGGTTTTTATCGGCAGCGGGGCTGATTTGGACAATATCGGGCAGTTGCTGCCGGCTGCTGATGGGGTGATCGTGGCTAGTTCCCTCAAGCGTCATGGCAAAATTACTGAACCGGTGGATCCGATTCGGGTGTCGCAATTTGTGGAAACGGCCCGCCAGATCAACGACCAAAAAGCAAAAATTAATAATTCTCTCCCTTCTTTGCCCCTGTCCACATAACCCCTTGCTAGAATGGCGGATAGTTTCAGGGGATAGCTATCCTAAGTTTTTAGGAATTGAAAACGTCCTAATTAACACCATATCGTTACGGAATTTTTCCTTTCGACAAAGTACATTTCGATTTCTCTCCTGACTCCTGAATTCTGCTGTAATTTAATCTAAACAATATTATGCGTCGTCGTTCTGTACCTTGGATTCATCGCTACTCCCGGCCTCTAATTGGGGGCGTTTCGATCGTGGGGGCGATTCTGACCGGCTATTTAACCATTACCAAACTGACGGGAGGGGCTGCTGCCTGTACCGCCGGGGCTAGTGATGGGGCTGGTTGTAGTGGTGTTCTTAATAGTCCCTACGCTACGGTTTTCGGGCTGCCCTTGAGTTTGTTCGGTTTTTTGGCCTATATTGCCATGGCGGTTTTTGCCCTCAGTCCTCTATTTATCAATGGGGAAACTCAGAAAAATCTCCGCAAAAGTTTAGAAAATAATACCTGGTTATTGCTGTTAGCGGGGGCGACGGCGATGGCGGTATTTAGTGGTTATTTAATGTATATTCTAGCCACGGAATTAAAGGAATTGTGTCCCTACTGCATCACTTCGGCTTTGTTCGCTTTAACCCTATTAATTCTCACAATTATCGGTCGCGAATGGGAAGGTTTAGGACAAATTATACTGCCGATGGTTGTAGTGGCAATGATTACTTTTGTGGGAACTTTAGCGGTTTACGCAGGAGTAAATTCCCCCACGGTGGCAGGAGGAAAAGAAGAAATTACCCAGCCAATGACAGCGGCTAAACCTCCCTACGGTTGGGAAGTAACCACGGTTTCGGGAGAGGCAGAAATCGCCCTGGCTAAACATTTAAAAGCAATTGGTGCGAAAGAATACGGGGCTTTTTGGTGTCCCCACTGTTACGATCAAAAACAGTTATTTGGTAAGGAAGCGGGAGAAATCCTCAAAAAAGAAGGGGTTTATATCGAATGCGATCCCCAAGGGGTTAATGGTAATCCCCAAGCTTGTCGCGATGCCGGAATTAAAGGTTTCCCCACTTGGATTATTAAGGGTCAAGAATATTCGGGAACCCAAAGATTAGAGAAATTAGCGGAGGTTTCTGGTTATACCGGCCCGATGAATTTTAAATATACAGTTCCGGGACGTAAGTAGGAAAGAGTTAAAATTTATACTGGAGGCTGAACCTTGTTCAGCCTTTATTGTTGTTTATTAAGTTTAGCTACTTTGATTTATAATAAAAAAGTAGATAAGTTGCTAATTATTGGTTATGACTCAGGTAAATCTACAAAAAGCCGCTAATATTCTCGGTGTAACTACCGCAGAAATACTAACATGGCAAAAGAAAAAATTAATCAAAGGTCAGAAAATCAATCAAGTTGATTGGCTATTTGATCTCGAGCAATTAACCAATCTTAAAAATAACCAATCCCCTGGAGAATTGAGAATTTTACAAACTGTTGAGCCAACTAATTACACAGTTATCGAATTATTTGCTGGCTGTGGTGGTATCGCTTTAGGTTTAGAAAATGCGGGACTAAAAACGCAATTACTGGTGGAAATTAACCAAGATTGTGTTAATACTTTAAGACTCAATCGACCGCAATGGAATGTTATAAATCAAGACATAAAAAAGATTGAATTTTCCAATTTTAGACACAAAATAGATATTGTAGCTGGAGGTTTTCCCTGCCAACCTTTTAGTTATGCTGGGTTAGGAAAAGGATTAGAAGATTTGAGAGGGAGCTTATTTTTTGAGTTTGCACGTTGTTTACAGGAAGTGCAACCTAAAATCGCTATGGCCGAAAATGTTCGAGGATTATTAAGCAATAAAAAAGGAGAAACCCTCCAATTAATGCTGCAAGCTTTACAGGAAATCGGTTATTATGCTGCTTATCAAGTTTTATCAGCCCAATTTCTCGATGTTCCTCAAAAAAGAGAAAGATTAATTATTATTGCCACCCGTCAAGACCTAAATATTAAACCCATTTTTCCCCAATATAGAAACTATACTATTTCTCTGAAAAAAGCTCTAGAGAATTGTCCAAGTTCTCCAGGAGTAGAATATAAAGAAAGAAAAAAAGAGATTATGTCTTTAGTTCCCGCAGGAGGAAATTGGCGGAATTTGCCGATGGATATTCAAAAAGAATATATGAAAAATAGTCTCAAAAATCACGGCGGACGGACAGGATATGCTAAAAGATTATCTTGGGATGAACCAGCTTTAACTATTACCTGTAGTCCGGCACAAACCCAAACAGAAAGATGTCATCCCCAAGAAACTCGTCCTCTGACTGTGAGAGAATATGCACGAGTGCAGTCCTTCCCTGATGATTGGCAATTTACCGGTAATTTAACCTCTCAATATCGACAGATTGGTAATGCGGTTCCCGTGAATATGGCCTATCATCTTGGTGGCTGTTTAATTAATATGTTGCAAGGGGATTATCTGGGGGAAACACAGCCAAAAACTGAACAGTTAAGCATTCCAGGGTTAGAAGTTAATTAATTTTGACTAAAAGTAAATAGGGCTTGCTGAATAAATGTGAAATGTAGGCAAGGTAAGGGTTTTAGGGATCGTCGCCCGTACTTTTTCAGCAAACCCTAACTATTCATAATTACTGACACGCAAAAACTATTGATTTAGGATAACAAATACAGTTATAATACTTTTGAATCACCGATAACTGTTTCAGTTTTATTGTTAGATGGTATAGGGAATCTCAATAAATGGATGTTGATTGAGATCAAAATCTTGGGTATTACGAGTGACTAATTTGAGATTATAAGCTAAACGGCGCTTAACCTGCATGATCCAACAGCTATAACCCTTTTGGAGTCTATATCGGTGATCCGAAGTAAAAGCCGTTTAGCTTAGTAAAGGGCGATCGCTGCTTGAATGGCATCGGGCAATTTCCATTGAATAACCTTTTTGTTAGGCTGTTTGGTTGCCTTTTTTTTGATTTGTTCACGACGGATTTGAATGACTAAATCAGTGATGTTGACATCTAAATCTATCAGGGGAAAATGGCTTAACAACTCTCCTGCTTTGTCAAAGGAATTATCATCATCAAAACCAATGAGAACTTCGGCTTTAGTAATGACAGAAGTGAGCTTTTAGATAAACTGTAGCTTGGGTAATACCATTAAAATGGTCGATTAAAATACAGGAGTCTATTAATCGTTTCATATCCACTCCTCTCGAATTTTTTGCTGATATTCTAAGCCATCTCCTTTAGTCCAGATTGCCTGGGTTTTATCTAATAAAGCTTCAAAATCGGCTTCTGTCTTTTCATCCTCAACTACTTGAATGTTAATGGCTAACTTTGTTCCTGCTTTAAAGGGTAAGTTAGAGAGGATAATCTTCTGAGAATGATCGATGGTTAAATAGGTTTGATAACTATTCATAATTATTGACACGCAAAAACTATTGATTTAAGTAGGTAGGCACAATTATTTGTAGGATGGGTTAGCGGTAGCGTAACCCATGCGGGCGTTGGGTTTCATGCTTCAACCCAACCTACGTTCATTTTATATTTAATTCCACCCACCCACTTAGGACAACAAATACAATTATAATACTTTTGATTTTTATATCTCGTTCCCAGGTTCTACCTGAACTAATAACTGTTCACTGAATCAAGGGTTCTCTCTGAATATTACTTTAAGGCAGAGCCTTAAATATTCTGTTCCAAGGCTCTGCCTTGGAACAAGAGAAAAACAAGAAAAAATTTAGGGTAGGGGCGAAGCATTCGGATAGTAAATTTACGGTTTCAGCGATAGGTTATTGCCCGAATGCTTCGCCCCTACAAGCATTATGAGTTTGATAACTGTTCATAATTATTGACAAGCAGAAACTATTGATTTAGGATAACAAAGACAATTATAATACTTTTGAATCACCGATAACCGTTTTAGTTTCATTGTTCTTAACAAAACTTAATATACTTCAATTTTCTCAAAAAAATTGACCCGCCTAACGGCGAGAAAAAAGTCAAAAAGGGGGAATAAATAATCAGTTTTTAATAACCAGATTTTGTATGACGGAGAGGAGTGTAAATATTTTAAAAATGTAGCTTAGAATACAGTTGTGGGGGGGGGGAATGTGTATCATTCCGCTATCTGCTATTACGGTTAGGTTGGGCTGTTGCTTGATCTGGCTGTGAGGGGCGATCATACTCAACTGTTGGGAAAAGCGGAAATAACAGCAAACCCTAAATACTCAATTCAAGATTATATGCCAATGATTAAAGTTATTTCTACAAAATGGGCAATCAGTGCTGCCAGCACTGCTATGACGGCTAGTGTTGTTACGATTATTGGAGGCTTTTCTCTTCCAAGTTTTGCTTTTACCATTGTTGGTCCTACAGGTGCTAATTATAGACCTTCTGTAGATTTGACGGAGTTAGTCATCGTACCATATGCACCAGGCGCATTAGTAGGAACAGTGAAGTTAAATCCTACTCAAGATCCTAAGTTACCAGAACCTTGGAAGAATCTTTATCTACCCCCTCCAGATGTAGGCGCCGATATTTTTGATGTTTTCGATGCTGATGCGGCAACTCAATTTGCTGGCTGGACAGCGAAACCGGGTGCTGCTTTAGGGGGAACTCTAACAATCAATACTTACCAAGCCATAGACTGTGGCACTCCAGTAACCCCAATAGACATCTTCGTTTGTGATGGAATATCGGTTCCTAGAGGAGCAGCCGCTATCATAGCAACTTATGCGAGAGGAGCAGCAGATCCTGCTATTCAAGACTTACGGTTTATTAACTTATTTACAGACAATACCGGAGCAAAGGGAGCATTAGTTAGTTATATCGATCCATTTCCCAATGATGACGATCTTCCCTGGTACTTTACAGAAGACCGAACAGAAGCAAATCAAGGACCAAAGACAGACCCTCCTACTATCCCTCCAACTACGATGAGGTTTTCGGATAAACCTTCAGATCCAATAGAAGAAATTCCATTTAGTCGGGTTGTTCGCTTTGAAACTTACTTAGCTACCTTTGATTTAGAGACTAAAGATGCTACTATCCACGATGGTTGGAGATGGGGCTATGATATAACCGCCCTATGTCCTGCACCTCGAAAAGCACCCAAGATAAAATCATTAGATATCTTAGCTACCGCTCAATCATCTGACGGTTGTGCGGACTTTGGTGACGCTCCTGATAGCTACTCTACATTGCTAAATTCAGACGGTCCATTTTATCGAGAAGGTGATTTACAAAGACTTGGAAATCTCTGGGAGACAGAGCCAGATGGTCAACCCACAGGGCAAGCAGATGGAGATGATAAGAGTATTTTAGGAAATTGTGCTTGTACCGATGGTCTCTTATTAGACGATGAAGATGGTGTAATTTTTGGAGACAGTTGGGTAGATGTAACTTTCAATATTAATCGACCCGATCCTAACCCCTATCAACTTCGTGCATGGTGGGACACTAATTACAATGGAGTCTTCGACCACACATCAGAACTCTACATTGATGATTTACTCACCCTAGCACCAGGCATCTTTACCAAGCGTTATAATCTAGGATTCAATCCCAAAGCAGATGGTCTTTATAGTCGCTTCCGCCTCACTTGGGACCCGTTAGATTTGGACGTGAAACCTTTTGGTGAATATTACTCTAAAGCAGACTGTAACACCACCGATGCAGCAGCAGGAAACTGTATATCTCATGGAGAAGTAGAAGACTACGTTCATGTTCCCGAACCCAGTTCTATCTTTGGACTTCTGGCTTTTACAGGACTCGGATTAATGGGACTTCGCAAGAAACGTTAATCCAACATATTTGGTTGGTAGTTCTGTTAGTTAGGGTTTGCTGAAAGAAGCTAGATACAATTGAGTAACGCACAGAAAATGGGTTTCTCGGAGAAACCCGTTTTCTACTCATGCACTCATGCAAAAAGGGGAATGAATAATCAGTCTTTAATAACCAGATTTAGTATAACTACCTCTTGCATGAGTGCCTATCCTCAGCCAGAAATTGATTTTGTCCGATTTTACTGTCCAGGGTCTGTAGGGTTGATTCATGAATCAACCCTACCCCACCAGAAATTGATTTTGTCCGATTTTACTGTGCGGGGGGAATAACTTCTAACGGAATACTTTCAGTTTCTCCATCTTTAGATGGATTGACATCGGGACTTTTTTCTGCATCTGGAGTTTTTTCCACCGCTTTGGTTTCTGAGGTGGGGGGATTTTCGGGGGGTACTTCTGGACTGGGGTTCTTTTCCGGGATGGGGGTGAATTCCACCGGGGTTTCGCTTTCAGGAGAGGGGGAAACTTCGGGGGAAGGTTCGCTATTGCGGGTGGTTTCCGGGGGAGTTTCTTTTATCCGGGGAGATTCTGGGGTAGTTGCGGGGGTAGTTGCGGGGGTGTCTTCGCTGATGTTTTGTTCTTCCTGGGGACAGGCTGCCGATTCTAAACCGAGATGACATCGGACTTCCTCCCGTCCCAAAGACACGGCAATTCCCGACACCGACATTAACAAAGCTAGGATGGGTAAGATATTGTTCATAAAATTAGACTTGATTCTACTCCTCGACATCACATTATCTATTTTAGATAGGATCGAATTGATATTGAGAACCCTTTGGCCCCTCATTGCCGCGATTAGCACGCACCAAGGGAACTTGGTTAAAAATGTTAAAATCCGTGGTGCTTCCCTGCAAGGTGATTCCTCGATTTAAAGTTTCGACTACAGTAGCACGGTCAGAACTTTTAGCGATCGCTTCCCCTAATACTTTCATGCTATCGTAGGCGGTAGCAGTACGCCAACTGACGCGACCGCGCCAACTTTTCAGCGCATCTTTGGCAAAAGGATCCGTTGCTTGGAAACTCCAAGGTACTGCTAGAACTAATCCGTCGATGCTATCTGCTCCTTGAATGAGGATATCGGGTGTATAAAGTTCATTTCCGCCTAATAAGAGCATTCCAGACGATTCTTGGGCAATAGCCACGGCTTGATCGATGCGATCGCCGTCTTTACTCAAGGCCAAAAATACCACCCTAGCGCCGGCTTGTTTTGCCTGATCTATGGCGGTTTTAGCGTTAAAATTGGCTTTGGTGGTGTCTATTGCCTTAACTATCTTGCCTCCAGGTTCCTTTATCGCTTTAGCAAAGGAATCCTTTAATTTTTGACTATAGGGACTATCGGAATTATAAAAAAGAACCACTGAGGGAGAATTCTCTTGCTGACTAGCATAATTAGCCAAAGTTTTGGCCACTGCTTCCAGATAACTGCCTAAAACTTCCTGAGACTTATCCTTAAGGGGAATGGTTTTCAGGGTTGATTTTCCCGTTTGACTAACACTGGTAGTCAGGGGAGAAAGAATCGCTAATCCTTCTTTTTCGTAACTTTCAATCGCTTTTTGACTAAAAGGATCGATTCCGTGGCCCATAACTGCCAAAACTTGACCGGATTGAATCAGATCATCAGCGATCGCTTTTGATTGTAACCCACCGCCATCATTAGCGATGACTATTTCCAAAGGATTACCCGGATTAGAATTATTAAACTCCTCTTGATACCTTGCCACACCTCGGAGAATTTCCTTGGCGCTGTTGGGGTCGTTAGCGATGGGGACAACAACGGCTATAGTCTTTTGATTACCTTTTTGTCTGGCTTTGGCGTTATTGTAATAGATTTTGCCCTCCGGATCGTTTGCTTGGGGAGTGGCCGCCAGTTGGTAAGATGCGATCGCATTTGACCAATCTTCCTTTTTAAAGGCCGCTGCGCCTTTTTCTTTGTTAGGAGTGGAATTAAGCAGTATTTTCTCACCTTGGCTAAATAAATCGGGATTTTTAGCCGTATTACTCACAAAAGTTGCCTTGGTTTGCTTGTCTGGGGTTTTTTCCCGGACGACTGGGGAAGTATCGGGTTTGGGGATGAGCATTTGCAATAGACTCCAACCCCCTAAACCTGCGGTTAAAGCGGTAATTATCAAAGCGAAGGGAAGTAACCAGTTCGATTTTTGGCCGACTCTAGTTGTACCCCCCGGGGACACCACAACCGTGGTTTTAACTGTCGTTGTTACGGGATCCATCGCTTCCCTAGGCAGGCCACAGATAGGACAATCAGGAGTAGTATTTTCGCAGGGTTCATGACCTCCCGCAATCGCTTGCGGATAAGTTTTACCATCTTTAGGGATACCGTCACATTGCCAAGTAGTCATAATCAGTTATCAGTATTCAGTTATCAGTTATCAGTGGGTAAGTTAACAGTTATCAGTGGGTAAGTTAACAGTTATCAGTGGGTAAGTTAACAGTTATCAGATGTGAGTTTTTAAGTGTGCAGTATTAAATAGAAGTTTCCTACTGTCTTTTTACTGTTTACTGTTTACTGATCACTGTTTACTGATCACTGTTTGAGGACGTTGTCGTAAGCTTTGGAAATAGAGGCCACCGATAAGCATTAAAAAGAGGATATAAGCAACAATTTGACTGATATAGAGGTTTTGACGATAACCAAACAGGGATTTAAGGAGGAGTCCGGGGAAAGTGCGATCGCTCAAAATTTGGGAACCGTCCCAAACTTGAAAACCGAGAAGACAGGAGGAGGGAAGAGAAGGACAGAAATGGCGATAAAAAGGGTCAATTTCACTTAAAAGACTGATTCCTGCGTCGATATGTTTCAAAACACCGATGAGTAATCCCGCAACGATTAAGAGGAGGAAAGTCCCCATAATTTGGAAAAAGAGACGGATATTAATTTTTACTCCCCCTGCAAATAGGAGAATTCCCAACAAGGTTGCGACACTTAACCCCGCTATCGCGCCGAGGGTTTGTATCTGCCAATCTTTTTGGAATTGGGCCAGGATAAAGAGGACAGTTTCAAATCCCTCCCGCAAGACAGCGATAAAAACGAGCAGAAAAATCGCTTTTCCTGCCCCATTTTCCGATTTTAAACCCGCTTTTACCGCACTTTCTACCTCAGATTTCAAAGATTTGGCCTGTTGAGTCATCCAAATTAACATCCAACTCAACATCAAAACGGCAATCAGTCCAAAAGTGGCGGCCAGTAATTCCTTGAGCATTGGTACGAATGGACTAGGAGAAGCATCCACTTGAAAAAGGATTCCCCCTAGCAAAATACCGACCAAAACACTAGCGACCACTCCCGCACCAATACCACGATACACCCATGAGTTAAGTTGCGATCGACCCGATTTTTGTAAACAAGCGAGGACAATTCCCACCACTAAAGCGGCCTCGAAACCTTCCCGGAGAGTGATAATAAAAGTGGGTAAAGCGGAACTAAGATTCATAAGCTAGTGGATAAACTCTAGCTTGATCCTAGCTTAAGCAAAATCCCGCAGCATCTTGCGAATTTCCAGATTGTGTAATTCTTCTTGTCCGATCATACCGCGAGCGAATTCTTCTAGGTAAATACTGGCATCTTCGACGGTTTCTAGGAGTGCTTTGTACAAATCAAGGGATTTTTTCTCATGATTGAGGCTCTCACTCAAGATTGCTTTGATATTGTGTTCATAGCTTTCCTCGATTGGGGCAATTTTTAAGCTAGGATGACCTTCTAAACCGGTGAGAATTTCCCCAACTTGTTGCGCGTGGGTGAGGGACTCCGTGGCCTGAGTCTGGAAAAATTGGACGATAGGGATGCGATGGGGACCTGTCACCATCAGGGAATAGTGGGTGTAACGGACAACTCCCGCTAGTTCAAATTCCATGATTTCGTTTAGTTGTTCGATGGTTTTGTCTCTGTCTAGTTCTCGCATAAGATTCTCAATAATTTGTCTCTAATTGCAATTGTAGCTAATCCAGACTGGCTAAATGAATCTAAAAACCTTGTTGGCTAATATCTTTAGGCTTTTTTGCCATCAAAAAAGTGCCAGATATGGGAGTGATCAGGGGGAAAATTTAGGCACTTTTTCCCTGAAAATGCCTAAAACCCTACACCCCAGACCCCACGACAAACCTTTTCAGCAAACCCTAGGTACTGAATCGAGGTGATCGAGTCAAAAAGATTTTAGCTGGGGGAATAGCAACTCAAGAGGTCATTAAAGGTTTCATTTTGCCTTAAACCATCGAAAACAAAGTTATTACGCACTAATTCGCCACATATATCCGGTTCTATGTCCATGGCTTCGCGTAAACAGTCGATCGCTTTTTGTTGTTGACCGAGGGCGGCATAACAGCAGGCGGCATTATACCACGCATAGCGATCATCTCGATCGATTTTTAACGATTCTTCATAACAGGCGATCGCTTCTGGTAAACGCTGTAATGCTTGTAAGATCACACCCTGTTGATACCAAGACCAGTAATCTTTCGGTCGGATGTCGAGGGCGGTACGATAATTAAATAAGGCCTCTTGGGGATTGCCCCAATCCCGGAAAGCGTCGCCGCGACGATACCAGGCCCAATAATCCCGGGGTCGCGCCCCCAGGGCCAGATCATAGGAAGTAATAGCGCGTTCGTAGTTTTTGAGCAATCGATAGGCATCCCCTTGCCGGTAGGCCGCCCAATAGTCCCCCGGACTGTGACTTAGGGCCCGTTGAAAACAAGCGATCGCTTTTTCGTAGTCCTTTAATTCCTGTAGATAAACACAACCTTGATCGTACCAAGCCCAATAGTTATCATCCTTTACCTGTGCAGCGTTAGCGTAACTTTGAGCCGCTTCTTCATACATTCCCAAGTCTTCTAGTATCATACCCCTTTTGTACCATGCCCAATAATCATCTGGATAATATTCTAAGGCTTTTTCGTAGCTGATTAAGGCTCCAAAATAGTCCATTCTTTCTTTTAAAATATTGCCTTGGTCATACCAGTCCCGATAGGTATCTGGACGGCATTCGAGCGCTCGATAGACAGTGAGTAGATAGGTCATAGTCATTAATCTTTAACGGAGTCAGGAGTCGGTCGTCAGGAGTCAGGAGGCAGGAGAATTAAGAATGAGCATTAATTAGGGCTGGCTGAATAAATGTGAAATGTAGGCCAGGTAAGGGTTTTGTGGCTTTACGAGCGAAACAGGTGCCAGATTTTGAGAGAATCATGCTTCAAAACCTTGTGTCTTCATCGGCCCGCGTCCTGTAGGGGCGAAGCATTCGGGCAATAACCTATCGGTGAAACCGTAGATTTTCTATCCGAATGCTTCGCCCCTACTTTTTGCCGCAAACCCTAATTAGAGCCGTCAGTCTTATCAGTTATCAGTTATCAGTGGGGGTGTTCGGTGGGCAGTGGGGGAAATGGCGATCGCAATTGATCGCCATTCCTAGTTATACTTTTAGAACAGATTCAGATCCGTTAAAGCGCCGAGACTGCTAGAAGAGACTAACTTGGCGAATTTGCCGAGAATTCCCGTTTTATAGCGTGGGGGACGCGGTTGCCAATGGTTACGACGACGGGTTAATTCTTCCTCCGATACATTTAAACTCAAGAGACGCTGACGAGCATCAATAGTGATTTGATCCCCTTCTTCTACTAGGGCAATTGTACCACCCACCGCCGCTTCTGGAGCGACGTGACCGACCACCATGCCATAGGTTCCCCCGGAAAAACGACCATCGGTAATTAATCCCACGGAATCCCCTAAACCGGCGCCGATAATTGCCGAAGTGGGGGCTAACATTTCCCGCATACCCGGTCCGCCTACCGGTCCCTCGTAACGGACAACCACCACATCCCCGGCTTTAATTTTTCCGGCTAAAATTGCCTCTAAACAGGTTTCTTCCGACTCAAACACCCGCGCGGGTCCGGTGATGACCGGAGTTTTCACGCCGCTGATTTTGGCCACAGACCCCTCCGTGGCCAGATTTCCTTTTAAAATGGCTAAATGACCCTCTTTATAGACAGGATTGCTAAAAGGACGGATAACATCTTGGCCTGAGGGCGGTTGGTCGGGAATATCGGCTAAAATCTCGGCGATAGTCTGACCGCTAATGGTAAGGGCATCCCCGTGCAGTAAACCATTAACCAGCAGAATTTTCATCACTTGGGGAATACCGCCGGCTTTATGCAGATCTACGGTAACGTAACGCCCGGAGGGTTTAAGATCGCAGATAACCGGTACACGCTGGCGGATGGTTTCAAAATCATCGATCGATAATTCTACCCCGATGGTGCGGGAAATGGCTAAAAGGTGCAGCACAGCGTTAGTGGAACCTCCCACCGCCATAATTACCGAAATGGCGTTTTCAAAGGCTTTACGGGTCAAGATTTGGCTAGGTAGAATCTGTTTTCTAACCGCCTCGACCAAAACCTTGGCCGATTCTTCGGTACTATCGGCTTTTTCTGCATCTTCGGCGGCCATGGTCGAGGAGTAGGGTAAACTCATCCCCATGGCTTCAAAAATGGAAGACATGGTATTAGCAGTAAACATCCCACCACAGGAACCGGCCCCGGGGCAAGCGTTGCGTTCAATTCCGATGAGGTCTTCTTCACTGATTTTACCAGCGCTGTACTGTCCCACGGCTTCAAAGGAACTGACCACGGTTAAATCGCAATCTTTGTAGCGCCCCGGTTTAATCGTGCCACCATAGACGAAAATAGCGGGAATATTCATCCGGGCCATGGCAATCATTGCCCCCGGCATATTTTTGTCACAACCCCCGATAGCGAGGACTCCATCGAGACTTTGACCATTACAGACGGTTTCAATGGAATCGGCGATTACTTCCCTAGAAACGAGAGAATATTTCATCCCTTCTGTTCCCATGGAAATCCCGTCACTAATGGTGATAGTCCCGAAAAGTTGCGGCATTCCCCCCGCTAATCTGGTGGCTGCTTCGGCACGCATTGCTAAATCATTAATTCCCATGTTACAGGGGGTAATGGTGCTAAATCCGTTAGCGATGCCGATGATTGGTTTGCTAAAGTCCTCATCCCCAAAACCTACCGCTCTTAACATGGCCCGATTAGGACTGCGTTGGGTACCTTGGGTAACAATGCGACTTCTGTAGTTATCTGCCATAACTTTATCTTTCTCCAATGGCGGCTGATGTGTGCGATCGCTGCTCGAGTTCTCCAATCGCACCTTTATTTCTATTTTCTGACTTTTGGCCGCTCTGAGCAGGTTTTGGGACAGCCCATGTCTAAAGAAAATATAAAACTGCGGGAGTATTCAGGGGACAGCAGGCAGCGGCGGGAGTGTATCATCGATTTGAAAAAAGCGGGAAATCCTGTTTAAAAGGCCCAGAAAAGTAGGCAATGCCTAGAAAAAAAACAGTTATCCCGATGATTGCCTACTCCCTTTAATGATGCTTAGAAAACCACAAAATTGCTGGCAGTTAAAGCTAAAGTTGGAGAAAGTGTCGCAATTTGGCTGGCTGCTGTTGTTCCTGTACCATCAATGTCGTACCATAATTGACCATTACTGGCATTATAAATAAAACGATGAGCAGAGGTCGTCGCTGATGTTCCGGTAGTAAACTGGGTATTTAGTAACGTACCAACCGTTAAACCGCCACTAAATCCACTCCGAGATACCAAAATCGTGTCATCTAGCACATTAAAGTCGGTAATCGTGTCAATGCCTTCCGTGCGGGAGTTATAGCGGAAGAAATCACGGCCACTTCCTCCTGTCAAGCTGTCATTTCCTGTCCCTCCTATGAGAGTATCATCGCCATTTCCGCCGAGTAGGGTATCATTTCCATTTCCCCCATTAAGGCTATCATTACCATCCAACCCAGAAAGAAGATTTGCACCTGAATTTCCCGTTATCACATTATTGCCATTGTTCCCCGTGCCATTAATCGCTGTACTACCTGTTAAGGTGAGATTTTCAAGGTTATCGGCCAAGGTATAACTAATGGAGGCGGAAACCGTATCTGTTCCTGCACTATCAATAATCACATCGTTGACGTTATCAATAGTATAAGTATCGTTTCCTGCTCCTCCGTCTAGGGTATCTACCCCTGCTTTGCCGTCTAGTTTATCGTTCCCTGCATCGCCTAGGAGGTAATTATTGCCGTTATTGCCGATAATTGTGTTATTAAAGGTGTTTCCTGTACCATTTAAGTTACCATTCCCAGTTAAGGTTAGATTTTCTAATCCCGCTGCTAGGGTATAACTAAAGGGGGCAATAACCGTATCTGTTCCTGCACTATCAATAATCACATCATTGACGTTATCCACATAATAGACATCATTGCCATTGCCTCCTTCGAGAGAATCCGAACCCAGTCCTCCATTTAGGGTATCGTTTCCGGCTAATCCTTGTAGGGTGTCGTTTCCGTCTGCACCGACAAGATTGTCATTGCCAGATGTGCCTGTAATGAGTATACCTTTCGTCACTTGGTTGACGGTAATGGTAAAGGTATCCTCAATAAATAAACCTTTCGATGTTCCTCTGATGGTAATTTGAGCCGTTCCAAACTGATTTTCGAGATAATCTAGGATTAATTGGTTATTAACGATAGTTGCTGTCACCAAGCTAGTATTTGTGTTAGATAACACACTCTTAGTAATTAGATCTCCATCGGGGTCACTAAAGACGGGGGTTAAATCAATAACCGTATTGGCTGCATCTTCGTCAACATTGACATCTGTAATCGGATTGAGGACAGTTGGTGGATTATCTACTATATCAAGTGCTTGAGCATAAACGTTATCGTTTTCGTTTGATTCTGTTTGGTAGTTATAAGCATCTGTCTTAAATAATAAATAGCCACTTCCCGCTACATAACTAGGTAAGGTAACGGTACTACTTGCTGTATAGGTTTCATTCGGTTCTAAGGGTAAGCCGTTGCTACTATAGATAAATTTATCGGTAAGATAAATATCATCACTATCCCCATAGATATTATTGGTGGAGAAGACTACCTGGTCATACCAGTACCAGTAGGAATTTGTGGCAGCAATCGAACTGTCATTTTTCCCTGTCCAAGATAAGGTAATACTCTGACCAGCACCAGCGGCAGTGGGAGCGGTGACATCAGTAATAATTAAATTGGGTAGAGCTATATCAAGTGCTTGAGCATAAACGTTATCGTTTTCGTTTGATTCTGTTTGGTAGTTATAAGCATCTGTCTTATATAATAAATAGCCACTTCCCGCTACATAACTAGGTAAGGTAACGGTACTACTTGCTGTATAGGTTTCATTGGGTTCTAAGGGTAAGCCATCGCTACTGTAGATAAGTTTTTGAGTAAGATAAATATCATCACTATTAGTGACCGTATAAGTAGTCCACTGATTGGGGGTTGCAGTTGTCGTTTCCGGTACCGACAGAGGATTATTCATATCCTTAGCTCCAAGACAAAGAAGTTTAATACCGAGGCGTTCATCATTGACTATTTCTCTGGGAGTATAGACTAAGCTACCTAGCTATGTCAAGAAGTTTTTAGTAACTTCACAGGAACCTTAAAAAAACTTAACCAATTATTACTTCTATATCCTGGGTTATAAATGTTGGGATTATCTGGGCTGCTACAGGTAATGCGATGTTTATATTCTTAGGTTGTGTTAATAGCTTAATTTCTAGGGTTTTCATAGTCTAAAAACAATGGTTATCCTCTTGTGTGAATAGGAGGAAAATCTAAGCTGGTATCTCCAATTCAGTCGCTCGTAACTAGATAAGAGAAACTGTAGCGATTAATAAGTGCCTAAGCAAAATTAATTACACATTTAAGCCGCTACTCCGTCACTAAACACAGAAAACGGGTTTCTTGAAGAAACCCGTTTTCTTGGGCGACAAACCAGAATTATTCAGGTTTGATTAACTGATTTAAATAGTCCTGAAAATCTGAGATTGAGTCAAGAGTAATCGCTTGTCTTAAGAGATTTTTTAGAAGAGAAGTGTCTTGAATTTGGCTAATCTTATTAACCAGTTCAGAAGGCACATTCTCAAAGCGAATCTCAAGGGCATCAATGACAGATTCTCGAGCTTTTTGAATCATCCCTTTTTCCATTCCCATTCTTTCAACACTGGTAATATAAGGCATTCGTTTTTCCTCCTCGTACTGATTTAATTCCTGTTGAAACTCTTGTTCTAATTCAGTGGGTAAGCTCATCAGCCAATCGATAAACTTAAAGAGGTTGATAATATCCTCTCGTTGATAACCCTGTTCGTACAACCGTTTAGTTAATGCTAATTTCGCTTCTTTGCGCTTTTTTCGGTTTTGCCGAGTTTCTAAAGCTTGGAGATGCGCCATCACGACTGTAGCAAAAGGATTGCGGTTGGCTGCTAAAGCTGACCACTGCTGCTTAAATTCTAGCAACTTGACGACCGGAAAGCGAAAACTCACTTGACAATCAAATAACTCACGCTCAAATTGATTGGGTCGCCAAGAAGCATTATCATCACCTAAAACTGCCAAACTCGCTACTGAACGCCTGTAACGATCATAAATGCGATAGTAATAGATAAACATCCGTTCAGCAAAGTCAATTTCTCGCTGACCCTGGATTTCTATGTGGATTAAAACCCAGGTCTCTTCTCCCGCCATACGATAAATTTTCACCAACTTATCGACGAGACGTTTGCCTAACTCAGCATCCCGCACCACTTGTTGAAGTTCTTTGTCGAGAAATTCAAAGCCTTGATTCCAATCAATACCCGCGTGAGCTTGAGGAAAAAAGAAGGAAACAAAGTCTTCAAAGTAGATTTCTAAGACATCTTTCCAAGGAGTATCAAAATCAGTATTTGGGTTATTCATTTCAGTTATCAGTTATCAGTTATCAGTTATCAGTTATCAGTTATCAGTTATCAGTTATCAGTTATCAGTTATCAGTTATCAGTTATCAGTTATCAGTTATCTTGAAGCACCGAAGCAATTTTTGTGATATACTGACGCAGAAAAAGGGTTTCTTTAAGAAACCCTTTTTCTTGATAGCGGGTGATGTTAACAATTATTGCGCTTGCACTTGCTGGCTAATCCTAGGGTTAATAATAGTCCGAAAAGAGTATCAGGTTCAGGAACTTTGGCAATATTAGTAAGCTTGATATTATCAACTAATAAAGCCGAATTGATAGTGTTATCTCCTCCCCCTGTCTTATCCACATCAACTACCCCAAACCCTAAAGTATAATTTCCAGTCACCGATATTGGTATCGTGTAGGTTTGATAACCTGTTTCTTTCTTTAAATGGGAAAAAGAGGGATTAACTGGAAAACTAGATTGAATATCCGCCAAAGAATATAAGGTATTATTAAGGGTAAAAAAAGCGAAATCGCTGTAATCTACATTAGCCGCATCTTCATCAGTCAGAAAATTCCAAGAAAAGCTGAAAATATCGCCAGTATTAGCAGTAATAGCCTGTTTGATAGCCGAGCCTTCAATCACCCCCAGATTGCTTAACTCATTACCTGATAAGCCGAGAAATGATTCTAAATCATTAGCCTTAGTCAAAGATTGACTGTCATCACAAGCACCGATAAAAAGACAAGTTTGTAACACTGCTTGATAACTTCCGTTAACCGGTGTAACCTGAAAACCTGAAGTTTCAACGCTCGCTTGTCCACTGGTATTCCAGTCAGAAAAATTACCAGTTTCAAAACTTCCATTGACAACAGCGGCGTGGGAGGCTTCAAGATTAGAAGCCAGCAAACTAGCAACAGTAATTAAGGTTAAAGTTGGGAGTTTAAACATGAGTAATTTTCCTGATATATGGTTAATTGCGAGATGGAATATTTCGCTGGCTGTTTACTTAAGCTTGGAGAAAAATGTCATTCTCACTTAACTGTGGGATGCCGTTGAAGGTGGCAAAAAGTGCGCCATTACCTAATCCTGCTGTGGCACCGTTTTGATTGTAGAACAGATTACCTGTTGCTAAATTGTAAACGATTTTAGCATTACTGGAACCAACTAGATTTAGTTCGTTAGCAGCATCATTGATGGTGGCAAATTCGGCGGTTTGTAAGCTATTGCCGACGGTACTGATAAGAGCATTGAAGGAGGTTTTACTCAGGATAATTTTGTCACTTCCTTTGATAAAGTCATTGATACTATCAACTCCAAAATCACTGGTATTAAAGATAGCACCACTGCCAAAGAGGAATGAGTCGCTGCCATCGCCGCCGGTGAGAACATCATTTCCTTTTCCACCCATGAGAGTATCGTTACCGGCGCCGCCGAGGAGAGTGTCATTGCCATCTAATCCCTTGAGTAGGTTATTGCCACTGTTACCGGTGATGAGATTATCTAGATTGTTACCTGTCCCGTCGATGTTGGCGTTACCTGTCAGGGTGATATTTTCGATGTTGACAGTGAGAGTGTAATTTACAGAAGATTTGACGGTGTCTTGTCCTTGGCCAGCATTTTCAATGGCTACGTCACGGCTGCTATCGACAATGTAGGTATCGTCACCGGGACCGCCTGCGAGTCGGTCATTTCCTGTGCCGCCATCGAGAATATCATTGCCTTCACCGCCGTTGACGGTATCGTTACCGGCACTGGCGTTGATGTAGTCGTCGCCGCTAGTACCGTTGACGGTTTCACTACTGCTGTCGCCGTTGACGGCGTTGAGAACTTCCAGGATGAAGCTGTCAGCAGCGGTCTCTCCGGCTGGGTCGCTGGCGATTACTGTAAGGTTATAAGTGCCGGAAGCAGTATCTGAGGGAGTGCCACTGAAGGTTCCCGTGGCGGCATCGAAGGTTATTCCACTGGGGAGGACTGTTTCTGTTGCTAGGGTGTAGGTGAGATTATCGCCGTCAATATCTGTGAAGGTATTAGCGGGAATGGTGAAGTTGAAGGGTTGATTTTCTGTGGCGGTTTGATTGGCTATTTCCTGTTGCAATGTGGGTGCATCATTGACAGATGCGACTGTTATGGTGAAGCTATCGTCAACAGTTTTACCATTCGATGTCCCCCGAATTGTAATATTAGCTGTCCCAGATTGATTATCTTGATAGTCGAGGGTTAACTGATTGTCAACGATGGTAGCAGTGACTAATCCCGGATTACTATTGACGAATACTGATTTAACAATTAAAGCGATGTCATTATCAATATCAGTGAAGACATTGCTTATATCAATGACGGTATTAGCTGCATCTTCATTAACATTGACATCTGTAATCGGATTGAGGACAGTTGGTGGATTATCTACTACACCGACATTGACAACGAAAGTATCGTCAACAGTT
>NZ_JADBSZ010000039.1:0-10209 GCF_020246425.1 Microcystis sp. M079S1 | reverse complement strand
GTTCGGCTTCTCCCTGAATTTTGTGTCTCCACACCGTTTCGAGTATTGATCGAGGATTCAAGTATTATGTCTATTTTTGTTGGTAATCTCTCTTACGAGATTTCCCAAGAAGATCTGGTCGATGTCTTTAAAGAGTACGGCCAGGTTCAAAGGGTTCATATTCCCGTGGATCGCGAGACACAGCGCAAACGCGGTTTCGCCTTCGTGGAAATGGAAAGTAAAGCCCAGGAAACTACCGCAATTGAGGCACTGGATGGTGCTGAATGGATGGGGCGATCAATTAAAGTTAACCAGGCCCGCGAGCGTGAAGAGCGCGCGCCCTTCAATGGTGGTGGTGGTGACAGAAAAAAACGCTATTAAGCTTTTTTTGTAAATAATTGTGGGAGGGTGGATAGGGTTCACCCTTTTTTCGTCGACAATTGCGATCGCCGTTCCCCTCAAAACCAATAGAAATCTAAATGTCTGAGTCTCTCCAAAAGGTAACAAGTAAACTATAAAGGAGATCGTCATCAGATCTGATCGGCGATCGACTCCCGAATATATGGACAACAAAAACCGATGGAGACAACCTATACCCTAGCTGATGGGCGTGAAGCACTTCAATGCCCCACTTTAGTCGAAGACGATCGCACGGGCATGAGTCCCGAAACCCTAAAACGGGCTTTTCTGGACAATTTGTTTTATTTGCAAGGGGTTAACCGCACCAATGCCAGTCCCTACAATTACTATGTCGCCCTTGCCTACACCGTTCGCGATCGCCTCCTGCGTCGTTTTCTGAAATCCACCGACACCTACAAACAGGAAAAAGTTAAACTCGTCTGCTATTTCTCCGCCGAATTTCTCATGGGGCGGTATTTAGGCAATAATCTCGCTAATTTGGGTATTTACGACCTAATCAAAGAGATGATCGAGGAATTAGGTCTTGATTTTGAGGAAATTATCGAACAGGAACCGGATCCCGGCCTCGGAAACGGCGGTTTAGGGCGTTTAGCGGCTTGTTTCCTCGATTCCCTCGCTTCCCTAGAAATTCCCGCCATCGGTTACGGTATCCGCTACGAATTTGGCATTTTTCATCAAATCATCCAAGACGGTTGGCAGGTGGAAATCCCCGATAACTGGCTACGCTTCGGCAATCCTTGGGAATTACCCCGTCCCGATGAAAGTGTGGAAGTAAAACTGGGGGGCCGGACGGAAATCTATCACGATGATAAGGGACAGGAACGGGTACAATGGCTGCCGGAACGTCGGGTTTTAGCCATTCCCCACGATACCCCCGTCCCAGGGTACAAAACCAACACGGTTAACGCTTTGCGTCTCTGGAAAGCAGAAGCGAGTGAATCGTTTAATTTTGAGGCTTTTAACGCCGGATTATACGATCAATCCGTGGCCGAAAAAATGGACGCAGAAACCATTTCTAAAGTCCTTTATCCCAACGATAACACCCCCGCTGGTCGCGAATTACGTCTCGCTCAACAATACTTTTTTGTGGCCGCTTCCCTGCAAGATTTAATTCGCATTCACCTAAAAAGCCACAAAAATCTGCAAAATTTCCACGAAACCGCCGCTATTCAACTGAACGATACTCACCCCGCCATTGCGATCGCTGAGTTAATGCGCTTGTTAGTGGATGAAAACGGCTTAGAATGGTCAAAAGCTTGGACAATTACCCAAAAAACCTTCGCTTATACCAATCATACCCTATTGCCGGAAGCCCTGGAACGTTGGTCGGCGGATTTACTTGGTAAACTGCTGCCCCGACATCTAGAAATTATCTATCTGATCAATCACTTTTTCCTCGACGATGTGCGGACTTGGTTTCCCGATAACGAGGAATTATTGGGCAAATTGTCGATAGTTGAAGAAGCTGGTTGGGGTAATAAACAAATTCGCATGGCTAATTTAGCCTGTGTGGGTAGTCACTCGATTAACGGAGTCGCCGCTTTACACACAGAGTTACTGCAACAAGACACCCTGAAAGAGTTTGCCATGCTCTGGCCGGAAAAATTCTACAATAAAACCAATGGTGTCACCCCGCGCCGGTGGATTTTATTGAGCAACCCCCAATTATCGGCACTATTTACCGAAAAAATCGGCGACAATTGGTTAAAAGACCTGAAAGAATTGCGAAAACTGGAACAATACCTTGATGATCCTGAATTTCGTCAGCGTTGGTATGAAATTAAACAGGCGAATAAGGCCGATTTAGCGGCTTATATGCTGAAAACCCGCAATATCGAGGTGGATGTTAATTCGATTTTCGATGTGCAGGTAAAACGGATTCACGAATACAAACGCCAACATCTGGCAGTTCTGCACATTATCGCCCTTTACAATCGCATTAAACAGAACCCTCACATCGATATCGTGCCGCGCACTTTTATCTTTGGTGGTAAGGCAGCCCCCGGTTACTTTATGGCGAAGTTAATTATTAAGTTAACTAATGCTGTAGCTGAAATTGTTAATAAGGATCCTGATGTCAGAGGTCGTTTAAAATTGGTTTTCCTGCCTAACTTTAACGTTTCTTTGGGTCAGCGCATCTATCCTTCGGCTGATCTTTCCGAACAGATTTCCACGGCGGGTAAGGAAGCTTCCGGAACTGGTAACATGAAGTTTGCCATGAATGGCTCCCTCACCATCGGGACTCTGGACGGTGCTAATATCGAAATTCGCGAGGCAGCAGGGGCAGAAAATTTCTTCCTTTTTGGCTTGACAGCAGAAGAAGTTTATGCTAAAAGGGCACACGGTTATGAACCGATGAGCTATTACAAAAATAATCGCGAATTGAAGGGAGTGATCGATCGAATCAAGAGTGGTTATTTTAGCCATGGTGACCAGGAATTATTCAGGCCGATCGTCGATTCTCTCCTCTACGATGACCAGTATATGCTTTTAGCTGATTATCAATCCTACGCTGATTGTCAAGAACAGGTAAGTGAAGCTTATCGCGATCGGGACAAGTGGACGCGGATGTCCATTCTCAACTCGGTTCGCATGGCGAAATTCTCTAGCGATCGCACAATCTGGGAATATTGTCAAGAGATTTGGAAAGTTAATCCAGTCAAGATTAGTTTAGAGGATTAAAAAACTCGGTCAAGTTCGGGTTTAGTCTTTGACTGGCCCGAATTTTGGAACCGTAGCCCCCAAAAATGCTTGATGAAAACGATGAAATTTATTATTCTTTGCTATCCAAGAACTGGGTCAACACTTTTGATTACAGCCCTAGGCGCTCATCCGCATCTGCGTCAAGGAATGGAATTATTTAATCCAGAACTAGAGGGAGATGATCCTTGGGTTCATTGGCGCCAAGAGACTTTTAATCAGCTTTACGGTGAACAGGAAACCTACCTCAACCCTCAGAAGAATCTCGATGGTGAGCGATTTGATTTAAGTTTGCTATCAAGGGAATTTTTTCGAGTTTTTGACGGTACTAAAATTATGTACGATCAACTTGATCGACGGTCTCCCGTCTGGGATCATTTAAGATCGATGGGGGATTTAAGAATCATTATTTTAAGGAGAAATATTGTCGAGGCGGCTGTGAGTTTTCGGATTGCCATGGCAACTAATATCTGGTTTGTTCCCAATGAAAAATCCTATATTTGGTACGTCCCCGGCCAAGATACTAAGCCACCTTCCCTCTCTTTAGAATATCCCCTCTGGTACTTCGACTGGTTTTACAATTATTATTGCGCTGCGGAAGAATTTTTTGTCAATCTATTTCAGGATCAGGCCAAGATGGTGGTTAATTACGAGGATATGATAGCTAATTGGGAGCAAACTATCCAAAACTTGCAAGTTCATCTGGGGGTCGAGCCGATCGCTATTCCCATGATGTTCGATAAGAGAACCCATGGTACCATCAAAGAACTTATTTCTAACTATGATGAGATCAGAACATACTATTACCATCATCCAGTTTTAGCCGCTCATTTTCAAGCAGTTTCATCATTATCGTAACCTGTTGAGAAAATAACAATTATTAAATTTTTAAAATATTCTGTTGTTTCGGCTGCCAATTTACTTTAGATTTAAGTACAGCGTTTCTCCTCAAGATCAAGTGCGACCTAATTGGGTATCGAAGACCGACTCCCCAAAACGAAAACTTTGTACCTCACCATTAAGATAAATACTATATGCTTCCCAAAACATTTTGTATTCTACCTTTCTGCCAAGCCATGATTACTAACGATGGCAAGGTGAAATTATGCAGTCTGAATCATGGAACTAATCTGGTATCAGAAGGGCGAATTCTCTCCTTGCATCAGTCTTCTTTAGAAGATATTTGGAATTCCGAGTATTTTCGTCAGCTGCGGCGGCAAATGCTGGCAGGAGAGAAGATAGCCAGCTGTGCCAAGTGTTATACCCTTGAAGCTGAAGGCAGCACAAGCATTCGTCAAGTGATGAACCGTTACCCTAGTCAGAGGATTCCGGTTGCCGGGGAGGAGCAGATAATGGCATGGGCAGCGGCGATCGTTGATGAGCGTGGGGGGCAAGCACCACCTCCCTCAGCCTTACATCTGTGGCTGGGCAATCTTTGCAATTTAAAATGTCGGATGTGTTCGCCGATGTTTAGTTCCCAGATCGCTGGCGATCCCATACAAGCGCAATGGTTTGATGATCGTCCGCGCTCAGAAACTCTGCTGCCAGTCTACCTCAAGGGCGTAGAATACACTGGTTTCGGTGAACTGAACAAGCAGGGTGAAAAGTTGACCCGACCAGTAATCTCACAAAAAGTGACGATTTCCCTGACCGCTAAGGGAGAACCAGTGGATTTTATCGAAATCTCTGGTCAGAAACAGAGCAAGCAACTGTATCACTTATTGGTCATGACAGAAGACCAACTGTTGGGCCGACAATTATTAGCTGGAAGTGGTGAATGGCGAGTGGTCGTCAAACCCGATCCAGTCTGGAATCCTAGTTCTCGCCTTGAATTCTCCCTGCATTTTCTGCCCGTATTTCACCTTCCGCCCTTAACCAGCACTCGCACAGCGAAACTAAATATCTATCGTTGGGGTTCTCCACTGGGTATTGATATCGATAACTTGAGGATTGTCAGCAAACCACAGAGCGGAAAGAGACAACCAAAGGAATTTTTAAGCCGTATTTCTGAAAATCCCCATTGGTCTTCCAATGAAAAGCTGATTTTTGAGGAAATCTTAGCCCATCCAGAAAGCCTCAAGCATATCAACTTTACGGGAGGAGAGCCGTTTATTCAGCCAGCTTTTGCCACTATTCTCAAGAAATTGATAGAAACCGATCACGCCCAACACATCTCGCTATACATCAACACGAACGGCACTGTCTATAATCGTCGTCTTTCGGAAATGCTGCGTCAGTTTTTATCCGTAGAACTGGCTTGTAGTGTGGAGGGAGTCGGTCAGTTACAGGAATATATCCGAACGCCTTCTCGGTGGGAAATGATCTCCCGTAATATATTATCCTTCCAGAAAGACCATATTCCCTTATCTGTTCGTCCCACTGCCCAAGCTTATAATATCTTCGGCATTTTAGAGCTGGTGCGTTGGTGTCAAGAACAGGGTCTGAGATACATCTTAAACAATCTCATTTGGGAGCCAAGGTTTTTATCCCTAGATATGCTGCCGCAACTGGTCATTGATGAAGCTCGACAGGATTGGCAGCAATACTTAGAGCAAGAGTGTGATGAAGATAATCGATGGCACATAGAAACAATAATCGCCGCTTTACAACGACCACGCCCCGAACCGAGGGAATTAGCCGTTTTACAAGACGAATTTATTCGCTATACCAACGATATCGATCGATCAAGAGGACAATCCCTCGCCGTCGCCTGTCCTAGACTTTATGATCGTCTCATCGCTGCCGGTTGCGACTTTGGCTCTAAGTACCGTTTCAGCCAACCAAAGATGACTGATGCCAGTATCGTTATTACCACCTGTGAAGTCAATCAACACCATGGTACAGGTGCATTAGTCAAAAAAATAGTTGCTGACACTGCCAATATTCTGTCGATTCGTTCTGTGGATTTGTATGGGGGAGAACAGGACTTGGGGGCAATCGCTCTTTGTCTATCTAATCGTGGTTTGTCAAGACCAGAAGCGGTGAAAAACACTGTCCATGCCGTCAGAATTTTCCATGAATATAAGGTGACGCGCCTTCTTTGTGTTCCTTACCTGGCCGAGGATTTAATCACAGCGATCGTACTGCAAGACTTGTATCAAGTTCCCTTGGCCGCTTACATTATGGACGATCAAAATATTGGCGTGAATAATATTCCCGATCAATTGATGGAGGAATTTTTAGGTAAATGTTCCCTACGGCTAGTCACCCATCCCGAATTGCGAGCAGCCTACGAAGCCAAATATCAATTGGAGTTTTCGTTACTGCCCGCATTGGTATCAGAGCAGTTAATTTCCCCGACTCCCCAATTAGCCAATCTTAACTCCCGGTCGGCCAATGTAGGAGCTTTAATTGGTAGTATTTCCAGTCAGCAATGCTTTGATTTATTATGTAACACGATCAAGGCAGCAGGAATCGAACTTGATTGGTACAATGGCACGGTAGATTGGTATCAAGACAATCAATACCGTCAGCAAGAGGAGCATTCAGAACTAATTAAAAATCGAGGCATTAATCTCTGTGGTCTGTTGCCAGAAGAAAAACTGGCACAAATATTAAGAAACTATGCCTATTTAGTGCTGCCGACGGGTGCATTAGCAGAAGGCGATCATAACCCTCGATTGTGGCGAATGATTTTTGCTGTGGCTACGGCGAATATCCCGATAATTGTTTTGGGCCAGGAAACCACATCGGCAGCTCAATTTATCCGACGATTTCATCTAGGAGTTGTCTGTGATTATCAAGGGGAAAGTTTAAGACAGGCTCTAGAGCAGCTAAGAGACCCGAAAAATTGCCAACAGATGCGCCAAAATGCGGCGGCCATAGCCTCAAAATTATCAGCCAAAGGGATTAACCAATGGCTATGGGAATCGATCGATCAGGGCAAACCGCGGGATGGACGTTTTGAGGAACTGTTCGCAGACAATCTGGAACAGGAAGAAATAAATAGTCAAGAGTCGCCCCTCTGCCAAGAACCGATGACCAGTGAGGAAATTTTAGCTCACTGCTTTCCCCAGCGTCTTTGCCGCGGTTATGACGGGCATCTGGTAGATATTAATAACATTGATTACATCGATATGGTGTCTGGTTGGGGTTCCAATATTCTTGGTCATGGCTACCAACGGGTAGCGCGGGCTGTGGCCGAACAGATGTTCAAATACTCTAACCTTGGTATGGTCGGTCCGGAATGGCAAAACCTCTACGAGCTGCTGACTCGCTTGATCCCCTGTGCCGAAACCATGCACTTAGTTAAAAATGGCTCCGATGCAACGGCAGCGGCCGTTCGACTAGCTCGTTCGGTGACGGGAAGGGTTAAAGTGCTGCATCGAGGTTATCATGGTGTTCAGGATTGGTACATGGCCTCGATTCAATGTCCGGGGGTGCCGAGTAGCCATTACGGGCAAATTATTAGTCTTGATGTCTTAGAGGTGGAGGGCGTTCAACGGGCTTTTGTCGAGCATCCTGGGGAGATTGCCTGCCTGATTATCGATCCGATGGCTTGGCCAATTCCCGATCGAGAAACTATGTTAACTATTCAAGCAATCGTTCAAAAAGAAGGGGCGCTGTTGATTTTTGATGAAGTGGTCTCTGGTTTCCGGGTGGCCATTGGTGGCGCCCAAGAGTTTTGGGGCATTCTACCCGATCTGGCCTGTTATGGCAAGGCGATCGCTAATGGTCTACCTCTCTCGGTGTTAGTAGGTCGTGAGCAGTGGCTACAACAAATGTCATCGATTAATTACGGTCTGACTTTTAGCCTAGAAGCGGTTTCAATCGTGGCGGCGATCGAAACGATTAATGAGATTAGCGATCGTCAAGTCTGTCAAGACTTAGCAGCAAAAGGTCGTATTTTAAAAACCGCCTATGGCGAAATTTGTCGAACCCGTGGAATCGAGTCCGCCTTAGTGGGACATGATTGTCGCCCAGAGCTAAAATTTCGGGAAATTAACGGCTTTTCTGGCGATTATTGTCGCAATCTCATGAATTATGAACTGGCACGCCAAAAAGTATGCACCTATGGCACTTTTAACCTCTGCTATCGCCACACCCAGGACGATATACAAATGGTCATCTGCGCCCTAGAAAAAGCCCTCGCTCGCCTCGCCTTGACCCTCAAGGGTTAGAATCAGTGATCGGTAATCAGTGATCACTCCCGACTCGAAAAATTCCCCACTCCTTTTCCGATGCTACCAAAAACCTTTTGTATCCTCCCTTTCTCCCAGATGACCATTGTTAATGATGGGAAAGCGCAATTGTGTTGTCGCACCGATCTCAATCCGATGTCAGAGGGGCGTTGTCTGTCGTTACACTGGGCTACCTGCGAGCAGATTTGGAATTCCGACTATCTGCGCTCGGTGCGAAGCCAAATGCTGGCTGGGGAAAAAATCCCCGACTGTAGCCAATGTTATAGCACGGAAGCCGATGGTGGGACTAGCCTTCGCCAGATTATGAATACCCAAGCTGAACAACTGTGGCGGGTTTCAGGAGAAGAGGGCATCTTGGACAAGGCGACGGCGATCGTTCGTGAGGGGGGCAAAGCACCACCGCCCTCGGCCTTGCACCTGTGGCTAGGTAATCTTTGTAATTTAAAATGTCGAATGTGTTCGCCGATGTTTAGCTCCCAGATTGCGGCAGATCCCATACAAGCACAATGGTTTGGCGATCAAATCCGTGCGGAGATACTTTTACCCGTTTACCTCGATGAAGTCAAATATACAGGTTTGGGTGAACTAACTCGGCGTGGCGAAAAGTTAACCCGTCCAGTAAAAAGGGGAAAAGTCACCATTTCCTTACCTGCAAACGGAGCGGCCATCGATTTAATTGAAATTTCTGGCTGGAAAAATTGTCATCAACCCTGTTATTTATCAGTAATGGCAGGAAAACGAGCAATAGCCCGACAATTATTATCGCACGGTCAGTGGCAAATAGCGATCAAACTCGCTCCCACTAAGGAAGCCATCTCTAGCTTAGAATTATCCCTACATTTTCTGCACCGATTGCAGCCGCAATCCTTACTCAGCAATTATCAAGGAGAACAAATCTGTAGTTGGGGTTTACAACCCTGTATCGATATCGATAACTTGCGGATTGTCAGCCAGACAAAGAGGGGTAAGGGACAAGAGAGAGAGATTTTAAGCCGTATACCCGAAAATCCCCGGTGGTCTTCCAATGAAAAGCTGGTTTTTGAGGAAATATTGGCTCATCCGGAGAGTTTAAATTTACTCCTATTTGCTGGGGGTGAACCATTAATCCATCCCATGTTTCCAGCTATTCTCAAAAAACTAATCGACACTGATCACGCAGGACACATCTCGCTTTACATCAGCACCAATGGCACTGTCTATAATCGTCGTCTTTCGGAAATGCTCAAACAGTTTTTATCGGTAGAACTGGCTTTTAGCGTGGAAGGGATCGGTCAACTACAAGAATATATTCGTTATCCCTCTAGATGGGAGAAGATCGCTCGTAATATTTTCGCATTTCAAAAAGACCAGATATCCTTATCCGTCCGTCCTACTGCTCAAGCTTATAATATTTTTGGCATTTTAGACCTAGTACGTTGGTGTCAAGAAAATGCGCTGCGATTCTGTTTAGATAGCATTGTCTGGTCGCCGAAATTTTTATCCCTTGATATGTTGCCGCAAGTCCTCATCGATGAAGCTTTCCGGGATTGGCAGCAATTTTTGGCTAGTGAATGTGATCAAGATAATCGATGGCATCTAGAGACTGTGATTGCCGCTTTACAACGTCCTCGCCCCGATTCTGAAGAATTAATGACTTTGCAAGGGGATTTTATCGAGTTTACTAATGATATCGATCGCTCAAGAGGACAATCCCTAGCTTTAGCTTGTCCCCGACTTTATAATTGTCTCGTCGCTAACGGTTTTGACTTTACCGATAAGTATCGCTTCTTTTAGCTTTTTTATTGGCTGAGATTTTTGTCTCTACTTTGGGTTTGCTGAAAAAGTTTTTCGGCTCTTCGTTACTTGTTATGGTTCGATAGGGGGGCATAAATCGACTAAATCCTTATCTGGCAAAAGACTTAATTGATTAGTTCGCTCTAGAGCAAAAACAATTGACAAAAATCGCTAAATGCCTTTCTATATAAGGGTT
>NZ_JADBSZ010000038.1:0-35764 GCF_020246425.1 Microcystis sp. M079S1 | reverse complement strand
GTGGCATTCCGCTAAAGAGTACATAGCTAATCGAGAATTTGAAAATAAAGAAGAACTGGAAAAAGTAGTCAATCAGCTTTTAAATGAAGGGGGATTGATTATTAAATGGAGTAGAAAACTTAAAAATAAGGGTAATGCTGTTAATGTAACTTAAATGCGTAAAAGCTTATTACCGCGGTCGTTTCGGTGACGTTCGGGATCGAGTGAATTACAACACAATCCTTGCTGCTGTCCAGACAGGGTAGCATATGTACTAAAGCTAGACTGGACGATGAGAGCAATATGAACTACGCTAATCCGCTTCGCCGAGATTAGCGTTTCCAAAACTAATCTCAAAGATTTTGCGCTTTTGACGCTTCCTTTGGTGGACTTACCGTCTGATGCCAAATCCTGTTATAATAGGGGAAATAAAAACAAGGAGATAAAATGCCCAAGAAAGCTTACTTAGCCGAACATCTAAGTTCAGAGGAACTGAAAGATAGATACAGAAGCAGTCAAGACTCAGTAGAAACAAGAAGATGGCACTTATTGTGGAAAATATCCTTAGGATGGACAATCAAAAATGCGGCAGTAGCTGTGGGATTAGATTATCAATATAGTTTTAGAATTCTCAAAAGATATAATGAATTAGGAGAAGAAGGAGTTAAAAATCTCAAGAAAAAAAGTGTGGAACATCGGAGAGGAAAAGAACCTTTATTGAAGGAAGAACAATTGCAAAAATTAAAAGAAGAACTGAAAGAACGTCCTGCCGATGGAGGAATCTGGACAGGTCCGAAGGTGGCTAGATGGATAGAAAAGGAAACGGGACGAGAAAAAGTTTGGAATCAAAGGGGATGGGATTACTTAAAAAAAGTGCAGATATTCTTGTCAAAAACCGAGACCAAAACATAAAAAGAGAGACCAAGTTAAACCAAAAAAAATTAAGCATAATTTACCAGTAAAAGTCCAATAATTAAGAGATAAATTTCCCAATTCTCAGATAGAAGTCAAAAACTTTAAGTTGCCGAGGGAATCATGATCGATTTTCTACTTTGCTTATTCGCCAGAATTACAGCCAGCCGAGAGATTGTGGTCTCTAGTAGATGAACCCCTGGTTAATGAGCATTTTGAAACGATTGAAGAAATGGAAGAAACAATGACTAATGAAATTAAAAACTTGACTAGCTATCATTGGCTAACTTATGATTGATTGTTATCTGCTTTTTAAAACAGGATTTAGGATGATAAGCTGTACTGCATTTAAACTGCGTATGTATTGGGAATTTTAGTATAAATGCTCAAACTGCCTCTCCCTGATCCCTGTTACTTAACGAGTAATTTAGATAGTCAACAGCTTAGATAATGGATTTAAAAGTCAGACAGAGGAATAATTCCACAGGCTTGAATTTTGCTTAAAACGAGGTGAAGTTGCCACAATAACCAATTGCCAACTCTCCAGAAAGCCACGGAGTTTTGATTGTCAGAAGCTTCCGCAGATGGATAACAAAGATTTTCTTCAAAAATCAACCAATGAACGGGTAAATGACCGAGGGGAGAATTCGTATCTAATTGAAAGTTTAGTTGCTCATAATTGAGCCATTGACCCTGCTGCCGCCAACCTAGGCGATCGCCAAGTTTCTTTTGGGTTTCATAATCCACTAAACCACCGAGACTAGAGAAAATAGCTTGCTGAATACTAAAACCGAAATGACCATGACTATAATGAACCCAAAGTTGATCAATTTTTTTCAGTTCCGAACAAGGTAATTGAGCAATATCTTGAGGATAAACCTCATTCCAGTAGGTCCTACCCAAAATTTTCAATAGTAGTTTGGTCGTTTGGCGATCAGCCGCTTGCCACTGCTGCTTTCTTAGCAAATCTTGTAATTGATTATAATCAAGATCCGCTGATTCTTGAGTTAAGATATTTGGGGAAGTCTGGGGATTTTTAGAAGTAGAAGATTTGTGAAGATTGTTTTGAGTGAATTGAGAAACAACTATTGCCAGGGGAGTTTTTGGCATAGTGTCTTTTTGACAAGCCTCTTGTTCTGCTAAATGATGAGATAATTTATTGATGGTTTTTTCTAGGGAAATAAATTGTTCTGACCATTCACTTTCATTGAATAAGTAATCATTAAATTGATCAGAGGAAAAAGCATCTTTTAACCTTGCTTCTTTCTCGTAACCAGTCGCCAGAAAATTTAGCAAAAACTCAGAATTTATTGCTGAATCTGACGTTTCTAAGAGAGCAGGCTGAGGGGGAAAAATATTATCTACCAAATACTTAATTTCTCCAACTGTTGCATAAAATTCTTCATCCACCTTAATCACTTCTTCTATTAATAATTGAAAAGGCGCAAAATAGTCCTGTAAGTAGTTTTCAAAATTAATCGCATTTTGGGCAAGATCAGCAATTTCTTGGCGAACTCGTTGAGATTTGAGTTGATAATGATTTAATTCCTCATAAATTTTGAGTTCTTGAATAATTGCTTGCACAATTTTTTTCTGCTTTTGAGTATCCTCGGCTAATTTCTGAACTCCTTCCCCTAGTAATTTAGTTTTTCTCAACATCAAAAAAGATGTTTTTCCCAGTAGCAAAATTGCCCGAAAATTTTCCTGTTTTTCCAGCTTGAGTTGATTGAGAATATTTTGATTATTATTATTTTTAATTTCTAACTTTATTCTCTCGTAGTCTAAGATTTTCAATTCTTGATATTTTTGGGAAAATAAAATTTTGAGATTGTCACTGAGTTGGAGTAAAAAACGATAATATCCGTCTTGATAGATTTCTAGTCCGTTAATTAATAAATTATAGTCTTTAATTAATAACTGAGTCTCGATTAAGATTTCTTGTTGAGTAATTTTTTCTTTTCGTTTAATAATCTTACCAAAATAGTAATGGTAGCGAACTCCTTCTTGAATTAATTTCCGACGTTCCTTGATGATTTTCTGAAAATTTTTTAAGTATCTATTTTTAAAAACAGGAAGTTGATAGCTTTGCTCATAAATGGCAATTTTTTTATAGGTCATCAGATGTTGAGAGTTCCTATTTAGCATAGCTATCTTAGACCAAAAAATTCCTCAATACTTAGCAATAATCATCCGCTGCCCCCATCTCTGGCAAGAGGGAGCAATACCTAATTAAACATTTTCAACTTCAACAACAACCGGTTCATTTTCAATAACTGGTTCATTTTCAATAACTGGTTCATTTTCAATAACTGGTTCATTTTCAATAACTGGTTCATTTTCAATAACAACTGTTTGAGGACTTTCAGGAGTTGGCTCAGTTACCGTTTCTTGCTGCTTTACTGTCTGTTCTTGATGGTCAGTCAAGTATTTTTTGGTTTTTAATTTCAGGTCATCAGTCAGAGGTAAAGCATCAATTTCAGCCAAAAGTGTTTCCAGGGATTCTTTTTTACTTCGCTCAGTGTAAAAAGCATTCAGAACCGCTTCAATTCCGTACTGAGCAATCGCATCTCCTAAGACAGTAACCAACCCCATCGCTCCGATACCCAGAAAAACTACAAAGGGTTGTCCGAGGGTCACAATTAGCACGATGACAGCAATAATAGCCGAAGCTAAATAAGTACCTGCCACTTTTTTGATAATGTTATCGAGTTCCATAAAAATCACCTCAAATTTCTAGCGAAGGATTAGTTTAATTCTAAAGCAAGGTTAATCTGTCTGTTGATCGTCGTCAAGTAAAGCTTGAAGAAAAGGTTCAAGACTTTTGGGACGATAATCGGAAAAAGCCTTTAATCGTTTTACCACACTGTGATGAACAGTGACAACTTTTGTATTGAAATATCGCCATTGCTCACCTCCTAAGGACGACAATCCTTTAACAGTATTATCGAACTTGATGGTCGGGTCTAGTTTAATTTGGAATTCCTCAGATTCAGAGGTGGTTGAGTCAAACTCTAATCCCAATTTTTGGGCTTGATTAATCATCCATTGTAACGGGTAATCGGAAAGTCCTTGATATTCTTTTTTGCCACCACCTAGACAGGTATGTTCACCCACAAATAAAACTTCTTTGACAACTTGTTCGGGATTTTCTGGATTGGCTTTGATCGGAGTGGAAGGGAAGTTTTTACGTTTTTCATCAATGGCAACAGCATGAAAAGCATTCTGGATAATCGGACTTAGTTTTGTATTACTAAATTCATATTTTTTATGATAAAACTTAGCCAGGGGAAACCAAGGGGTTAAATCAGGAATACCAAAATTGCCAACTGTATCCCAACAACCTAACATCTTGACTGGAATGCGCTCTTGAAAATCTTCCTTTTCTGTCTCAATTTTTTTAGCATTAGCGGCGCGGAATTGTTGAGCTTTGGCACTATCAGAACTAACGGTGTGGTCTCGATAGAGTTGATAAGCCAGGGGAATTTCTTTAATCTTAGAGCGTTTTAGGATTCCACATTTATCGATAAAACTAGCCAAACAACGAACGATATATGCGCCTCGACTAAAACCTAACAAATAAATTTCATCCTCGGTTGTGGGATTGTAGTTAAGGACAAGAAAACGATAGGCATCTTGAATCATTCTATCAAGGCCCCAGCCAAAAGTTTCATTCCCTAAACTTTTAATAAATTCGTTATCTTCGGGGGTGCCAGAACCTGACAAAAAGACGATTTGGGGGGTTTGATCCTCGGCAATATACTTAATAGATTCGGCGAATTTAACCACATTGGTGGGGTAAGCACTGGTAGAGTCTTCCCAAGAACCATCACAGCAAATAATTAACCGTTTTTTCTGGTTTGAATAAGTGAGTATATCCGGTTGAAAAATTGCTGTTTCAGTAATCTCCTCAATTTTATTTTTGGGAAGAGCAGCTTCTTCGGGGATTATAATTGATTCTGGATTCTCTTCCTGGGAAAGTTCTTGATTTTCGGATGGAGCATCCTGTTCAATCACTTCTTCTTCTTCAAGGGAGTTAAAAATTTCGTTGACCATTGTTATCCTTTTCGCACTCCTTCTAGCTTTACTGCTAGTCTGAGTTTTTGATTTAGGGATCGAGGTCGGTTTAGAGGGAAGACTATCTAGTTGCCAGGTTGTCCCATAAAGAATACCATGATTGCTATAACTTGTTTGATCCTCGGCACTGCCATTGAGTGATAAATAAGTAACTAAGCCAAGGTCATCAACTAAGGGAGATTGATACATCGCTTTTTGGATTTCTTCTTGGCTACGCGCTTGATTCCAAACAGAAAGTTCTGCAAGACAACCTTGCCAATAATGAGAGAGATTAACAGAGGCTCCCAAGATGATTTTTTCAATCCCCGTTAAGGCACGGTTATGACCGTTGCCACGATGCCAAATGATACCATTGCGATAGATCAACATTCGGCCTGTGGTCGCATTTTTGACAAAGGCCCAATGAGTCCAATCACTATAATCCTTAAGCTTGACTTTTTTTTCAATTCGATCGAAACCTTCTTCATTTCCCGCATCCCAAAAAATCGCAGGTTTCACGGGATCGCCCCAAGGCAGGGTAATATGTAGAACCCGGTTATTTTCCTGATTAACAGCTTCTAAAAGAGTCGTTTCTGTAGCTAAATTATTTTCCCCTTTTGCCCAAAATGTAATGGTAATACTCTGATCGATGTCAAGAAATCCGTGGGATAGATCAATATGATCATCGATGCCATTAAATTTTAGTACAGAGCGTTGTTCAGCCATTGGTTTTGTCATCGACCGGGGGAGAAAGGGGTAATCAGGGGTTCAGGGACTCTGACTAATAAGAGATTGATTTATCTGTCATGATTTCCCAGAATGCTACCGCCTAGCTTAACACATTTTAGTTATCTAGCGATATATATATAAATAAATGTGTAGGAGTCAACGACTAATATTCCAGAGCCGGCACTTGCTGTGGCGAGAAACTCAGAGGAGTTGACCCCAATCTCTATCGCCATCAATAGGCTTTGGAGGGATGCTCATGGCTGATTGACATCCCTCCCCGGGCCGGTTAACAGCAAACCCTAGGTACTTATTGTAACTCTGACCAAATTCCGCGGCAGCGCTCTACAATTAGTCCCTGAAAAATTAATTGGGTTGCGGGATGAATCTCTACTTTATACAGAGCAAAAAGACCTGTTGGACTATTTAGATTTAACTCCCTTCGCGTTAGAGATAAGGCTTTTGTTCGGTGCATTTCCACCGCTTTTAGTAAGCCTGGATAACTAATATTACGCAGGGCCAATTGACCATTTTTTGTTAGATAAATGGCATCATTTTGCAAGAGATATTCCAAACTGATCAAACTAGCGTGGACATCCACATCTTTTTCTAAACCCCCTAAACGGTGAGCATCTAAACCAAAGCGAATGCAGAAATTAACAGCGACTAATTTTCCCGCTTCTTCGGCAGGTAAAGCACAATCGGCAAATTCAAACCCTAAACTATCTGAGCGCCACTCCTCGACTCCGGCATAGGTATAGTTTTGAAACAGTTTATTTTTGAGTTTTAAGTCAAATCCTAACCCACTAGCATGACCCGCTTCATGGAATTGGGTATCGAGATGGCGATAGCGTTCACCATTAATTTGATCCTCCAGGGGTCCTAATAGCAAATCGGCCGTTTCTGGCTCAAAAATTTTTCGGATACATTCGTAGCTAGAACCAGAAAAGCGTCGTTTTTGCTCACTGGCATTATTTAAAGCTGGTCCTTGAACACTATTGGGAAAAGTCCACCTATGGGGAACGATAAAAGCCTCCCCCTTTTCACCTTTAACCGTGCCACAACTAGCAATTTCAGTAAAGGACAAATTTCTGGGAATCGGTTGTCTTAGACTGCCAAATTTTTCACGAGTCAAGCTTTCTAGTTGTTCGATAGAAGGTTGACTATTTTGGTGAATTTTTCCGTAAATTGCACTCAACGTGAGTTGTCGTTCTCCCTGACGATTGATGCGATAGGGAGCAATCATCAGAAAATAACCATTTTTGCCGATAAAATTCAGATTAATGAAATCTTCTGATAAAATGCTCCAGTCGTTGGTTTCTAAAGCCGCTGCTGTTTTCCAGAGCCACTGAGCCGGAACTTCACAGCTATCTGCTTCCTGTTGACGCAGTTTTTTCGCCGCGATTGCAATTTTATTTTGCTCGATATCTTGGACGATTTCTTGGAACAACTGTTGTTGATTAACCAGGGTTTGATTCATTTTTTGGGTAGCTAAGTTGGTGTAATGGTTTAACGTTGTTTTTTGACCCGTCTCTCATCGGCTAAACTCTTAGCCATTTTAAGATTTTAGGGTCTTTGTCATAGCGATAGGTCAGTCCATCTTTCCCCGTAATTGATTTTCCCTGACTGGCTTTGCTTCTAATGCTACTAAGGGAATAGTCGCTTAATTCCTTCATTTGTGCATGGGAAAGTCCCTCTTCGACTTCTGTTAAGATTGTTGTCGTTGGCGATTCGGGGGGGGGTTCCCCGGCAGAATTGATTTTAGGATTGACCTCGGTTTCCTGATTCGGTAAATCTTCGAGCCTATCTTGAGAATTATCGACAGAAATATTAATAATTTCTTTCACTTTTTGTCGGCGATATTCCTCCACTGTAAGCAGTTGCCAATGGGAATTACTAGAGAGTTCTAAAACCCATTGATGATAGTTAAAGAGACTTTCCCGATGTCCGACACTAATAAAAGTTGTGTGAGTTTTCTGCAATTGCCGATATAAATTTTCCTCATTGTTTAAGTCCAAAGCACTTGTGGCTTCATCTAGGATAGTAAAACTGGGACGGGTAATCAATACCCTAGCAAAAGCCAAACGTTGTTGTTCTCCCAGGGACAAAATGTTTTCCCAAGGCTCTTCTGTATCAAAGCTATTGACTCGATTTAGTAAATTTTGGAGATTGACTTCTTGCAAAACTTCCCTCAATCTTATCTCATTGGTTTCTTGATTACGATTGGGATAAAGTAACTGTTCTCGCAAGGTTCCTAAAATTATATAGGGACGTTGGGGCAGAAACAATACTTCTTCTAGGGGGGGGCGCACTAATCGGCCTGTGCCTGCATTCCATAAACCGGCAATTGCGCGTAGCAAGGAACTTTTACCCCGACCACTCGGACCGACAATTAATAAACCTTGTCCTGGCTGAACAGAAAGGGAGAGGTTTTCGACAATTACCTGTTCATAATCGGGGGTTTGCAAGGTGACATCTTCAAAGGAAAATTGGTTTTCTTCGATAGTTGTAATCGTGCTTAAATTTTCCGGTTGTTTAATGACTTCTTCTAAGGCTTGGGAAAATTGCGATAGACGTTCAACATAACTGCTAAATTGTGCCGAAGTGCCAAATTCACTAATTAATTCCGCCAGCGCCGTAGCAAACAAATTAGCCGCTAAACAGGCTTGCCCGACCTGTCCGAAACTAATGCCCTCACTATTGATATACAAAGGACCCAAAATGACAAAAGTAAATACTTGAATTGCCGCCTGATAGCCCCGACTAAAAATTTCTGTGCCTCTCTCCCAATCAATTTTACGTTTAGCACTGTCTAAGAGTTTATTAAATCGCCGCTGAATAATATTTAATTCCTGATTTTCTCCCTCAAAGAAAGCGATTGACTCCGCATGATTACGAATGTGGGTTAGAGCATAATTGTAGTTAGCCTTAAGTTCTAATTCTTCTTGAGTAATTTTATTTAAGGCTTGGTTAAAATAGATAGCAATGACGTTACCGAGAATTGTCCAAACGACTAAGATAATGGCTACAGAGGAAGAAATTGACCAGAGAATCACTAAAAAAGTGATCATATCTAGGACATTTTCCAGGGCAACGGCAAAAAAGGAGAGAGCTTTACTGGTAATCGGCTCAATTTCCTGGGATAAACGCTGATCTGGGTTGTCGATATCGGATTTAAAATTAATTCTGTAATAGGCGCGATTATGCAAATATTTGTTGAGAATCCAGTCATTGAGCCAAGCATACCAATCCAGGGCGATTCTTTTCCTGAGAAATTTAAGCAAGCCAACTAAAAGGGTGACAAAGAGCAGTCCAACCGCAAAAACTACCAAAGTTTTGACAAATTTATCAAAATCATTTTTTTCAAGGATGACATCAACTAAGTAATTACTAACAAAGCTATTGAAGGCATTTAATCCCACAACTCCTAGGATTGCCCCGATTAGTAGGATGAGCATTGCCCAAGCTTGAATCACATCGGCAAAAGTCCTTCCCCCCGATTCAGTAGGATACCAATAGGGAGCAGCGATCAGCTTGACACTGTGCCAAAATTTGCTGACATCGGAGATAATATTAGTCGTCGATCGATCTTGAGGGACTTTGGCGGACATATAGCATTTATATTTGAGTTGTGGACATTTTGCTGGAATGATTTTAGATTTTGGCTGGATTGGCGGAGTAGAAGGCAATTGGCGAAAATATAATGCTCCCCGACAATTTTAAGGTTATTGTGCTTGAGTTGTGGTGACATGATCCCGTCGCTTTCTCAGCCCCCCTGCTACTGCTTTTTTAACCTTCGTTATCTTACTACAAGTAACCATTGTTTTGATAGCTAAAGCTAGTGAGCGCTTCTCAGACTACCACATATTACCGAATTTTGTTGACCATGACAAATTTTCTTTTCTATGATAGGATTTCAGGATACAGGGTTCAAAGTAATGAGGTGCGCCGATTTTCTTCCCCGTTTCCTGTTCCCTCAAAGCGATAACAGACCTTGCGACATCATGGTGAAAAATGTTCGATATATGTTACATTTTGTACTCGGCTTCCTTGCGCCCCTACAGTGGGTCAAATTCGGTTTCTGTAGGGGCATAAAGCATACGCCTTCCCCTAGATAACCTTTTTTTATCATCACAAATGCGGGAGAGTCATGAGTAGAAATATGAAAACAATTTACCCACTTTCACCGGGACAAGAAGCAATGTGGTTAATCTGCCAAATTGCTCCGGAGAGCGTTGCTTATAATATATTTATTACTGCAAAAATTCATGCTTATTTAGAGATTGCTGTTGTCAATCGTGTCTGGCAAAAAATTATTGAAAAGCACCCAATTCTGAGAACCACCTATACCAGTTATGAAGGCAAACCGGTACAGCAGGTTAACCAGCAAGAGAATTTTAAGGTTGAGGTAATAGATGCCAGCGACTGGAGCGAAGACCAATTAGCAGAAAAAATCTATGCTATTGCTGACCGCCCTTTTAACTTAGAAAAAGATTCAGTTTTGCGGGTGAATTTATTTACTCGTTCAGCAGCAGAACACATTCTCTTGCTGACAATGCACCACATTGCTGGTGATATGTGGTCTTATGATTTACTGCTGAGGGAATTTCAAGCTTTATATCCCGGGGAAGTGGAGCAAGTTAGTCAACAGCAGACAGAAACAGCCCCAGATTCTTGGAATGAAAATAAAACCTATGCAAATTTTGTCCAATGGCAAGCAGCAATGCTATCGGGTAATAGGGGAGAAAAACTGTGGCAATATTGGCAACAACAATTAGCTGGCGAATTGCCAATTTTGCATCTGCTTCCCGACAAACCCCGCCCCCCAGTAAAGACTTATCAAGGAGCCTCATACATTGTCAAGCTAGATGAACAGTTAACCGAAAAACTCGGGCATCTAGCTTTAACCTTGAACACCAGCCTTTATCAGATTCTGCTCACAGCATTTTACGTGCAACTTTACCGTTACACTAATCAAACAGATATTCTTATAGGTAGTCCGATGAGAGGTCGGACGGCTAAAGAATTTAAAGAGATTGTTGGCTACTTTTCCAACCTGACCGTTTTAAGAGTTTCTGTTCAGGAGAATGCCACATTTACAGAACTTCTGGCTCAAGTTGGCAAAATAGTTAGACAAGCACAAAAGCATCAAGATTACCCATTTTCTTGGTTAGCAGATAAACTCCAGCCACAACGAGATACTAGCCGTTCGCCTTTATGTCAAGTAAGTTTTGCTTGGCAAGCACAAACTTGGTGTGAAGCAAAAAATAATTCCTTGCATTGGCAAAAATTAGTGTTACCAATGGAGCCATACTTGAAAGGACAACGAGGCGGACACTTGGATTTAAGTTTAATGGTAAGGGAAGCGAAAGGGGAGATTGAGCCGTGTTGGCAATATAACACCGACTTATTTGATGCCGCTACCATTGAGCGTATGGCCAAGCATTTTGTCAGACTGCTCAACTCTATTGTGCTGAACCCACAGCAGCCAATTTCCCAATTATTAATGCTCACAGAAGTTGAGCAGCAGCAGTTACTTTTTGAGTGGAATAATACTCAGGCTGACTATCCATTAGATAAGTGTATTCATCAATTGTTTGAGGAACAGGTGGAACGAACTCCTGATAATATAGCGGTCGTGTTTGAAGACCAGCAGTTAAATTATCGGGAGTTGAATGCCAGAGCGAACCAGTTAGCTCATTACCTGCAAAATTTGGGGGTGGGACCAGATGTGTTGGTGGGAATTTGTGTCGAGCGTTCGCTAGAAATGATGGTAGGACTGCTAGGTATTTTGAAAGCAGGTGGAGGTTATTTACCAATTGACCCTGAGTATCCAACTGAGCGTTTACTGTATATACTCCAAGATGCTCAAGTTAGAGTTCTATTAACCCAAAAACATTTAATCGCAGGACTTCCAAAACACCAATCAGAACTCGTTTGTTTAGATACTGACTGGTCGTTTATCACTCAAGCACAGGAATCAAATCCCGGCTGTGAAGTTCAACCGGAAAACTTAGCTTATGCAATCTACACTTCAGGTTCAACAGGAGAGCCAAAGGGAGTGATGATTCAGCATTCCTCCGTTGTCAATCTTGCTCACGGACTGCATCAAGCTATTTATGCTCACCATCAGATTTCCCCATTGCGAGTCAGCATCAATGGTTCTTTAGCTTTTGACACTTCCGTGAAACAGATTATCCAACTGATATATGGTCATAGCCTGAACATTGTGCCAGAAAAGGTGCGATTTGATGGCCATGCCATGTTATCCTACCTGCGGCAGCAAAAAATAGATGTATTGGATTGCACACCATCGCAACTGAGGCTACTGATTTCAGTAGGATTGCTGGACAGTGACAATCATCCTCAATCTGTTTTGGTGGGAGGAGAAGCCATTGATGAATCTATGTGGGCAACTTTGGCAAAGGCTCAAAACATTAATTTCTATAACGTTTATGGACCGACAGAATGCACTGTGGATACCACAATCTGTTTGATCACAGCTAACCTCAAACCAGTGATTGGTCGTCCTATTGCTAACGTACAAACCTATATTTTAGACGAATATTTACAACCTGTTCCTGTTGGTGTGCCTGGGGAATTACACATAGGCGGTGCGGGATTAGCGAGAGGCTATCTCAATTGTCCAGAGTTAACCAATGAGAAATTTATCTCTCATCCCTTCCATCAGACAACAGAAAGCAGATTATATAAAACAGGAGATTTAGCTCGTTATTTACCGGATGGCAATATCGAATACTTAGGACGTATTGATAACCAGGTAAAAATTAGAGGATTCCGCATTGAATTAGGAGAAATTGAAGCGGTTCTGAGTCAGCATAATTATGTAGAAACAACTTGTGTCACCGCTCGTGAAGATAGTCCAGGAATAAAACGCCTAGTTGCTTACATCGTGCCGCCCAAAAATGTCACCCCAAGCACAAATGAACTGCGGCAATTTCTCAAAGCTAGGCTCCCAGATTACATGATTCCTAGTGCTTTTGTTACCTTAGAAACCTTACCTTTAACCCCCAATGGCAAATTAGACCATCGTGCTTTACCTGAACCCAACTTGCGTGGGGAGATAGAATTGAATTTTGTTGCTCCTCGTAACCTAGAAGAAGAAATATTAGCCACAATCTGGTCACAAGTTTTGCGAGTAGAGCCAGTAGGTATCTATGATAACTTCTTTGAACTGGGGGGCGATTCCATCCTGACTATTCAAATCATTACTAGAGCCAGAAAAGCAGGATTAGAGTTAACCCCCAAACAATTATTTACCCATCAAAGTATCGCCGAATTAGCCACAGTAGCAACAAGAGTCACCGAGTCACAAACAGAACCAGAAATAGTGAATCCTCCGCCGCCTGAAGCGGATACTGGAGATTACACCGCCCAAGATTTCCCCTTATTAGAAATCGACCAAATAGAACTAGAACAAATATTAGCTCAACTGTAACGATGAACTCCCAGATGAATAACACAAATAGACAAAATGTAGCCGATATTTATCCCCTATCGCCGATGCAACAGGGGATGTTGTTTCATAGCTTGTATGAGCCAGATGCAGATGTATATTTCGTCCAATTCAGTTGTAATTTAAAGGGCAATGTCGATACAACAATATTTGAGCAAGCTTGGCAAAGATTAGTAGAAAAGTATGTCGTTTTCCGTACAGCTTTTATTTGGGAATCATTGAGCCAACCTGTACAAGTAGTGTATCGACAAGTAACTGTGAGAGTCGCTACATTTGATTGGCAACATTTAACCGCACAACAGCAAGAACAGGAATTAGCAGTTTTTTTGGAGAGTGATCAGCAAAAATCCCTAGAATTGTCTGAAGCTCCATTAATGCGCCTAAATCTGATCAAGTTGGATAAAAATACCTATCAATTTGTTTGGAGTAGTCATCATTTATTACTTGATGGTTGGTCTTTATCTTTAGTGATTAAAGATTTTTTAAAGATTTATCAAGAAATTTCTCAAAATCAGATTAGCACTGATCAACCTGTTGTCAGCTATCGCCAATATATTGCTTGGCTACAGCAACAGGAACAAAAACCAGCCGAAGAATTTTGGCAACAAAAACTGCAAGGTTTTACTGCTCCTACTCCTTTGGTCATAGAAAGATCAGCGAATTCAAAAAATAGCAACGTCTATAAAAAACAGCAAATTCAGTTCCCCGCTTCAACCACAGCTACCTGCCAATCTTTTGTTAGGAAAAATCGCTTAACACTGAATAATTTAGTGCAAGCAACTTGGGGATTATTGCTATCGCGCTATAGCCAAGAAACAGACATAGTATTTGGTGCGACTGTATCTGGTCGTGAGACATCTATTGCTGGTATTGAAGCAATGGTGGGATTATTTATTAATACCTTGCCCATGCGAATCCAAGTTAAACCAGACACCTCAGCACTGACTTTATTGAAAGATTTACAAGCTCAGTTAGTTGAGTCTAATCAATACTCATATAGTTCATTAGCAGAGATTCAAACTTGGAGTGAAATCCCTAGAAGTGCATCTTTATTTGACAGTATAGTTGTTTTTGAAAATTATCCAGTTGACGCTACTGCGGTCTTAGGTAATGATAGTTTTTATCTGGAAAATATTCAGGTCTCTCAACAAACTAATTATCCTCTAACATTAATTGCGCTCCCTGGGGATCAATTACAGGTGCGAATTAGCTATGATACTAACCGATTTGATGATGGGACAATTACTCGCCTATTGGGGCATTTTCAAACCTTGTTGGAGGGAATTGTCGCCAATCCAGAGGCGCGAGTTTCTCAATTACCTCTGCTGACAGAATCTGAGAAAAATCAATTATTAATAGACGGTCATAATCCGCAGGTTGATTACCCAGTTACTAAGTGTCTTCACCAGTTATTTGAAGAGCAGGTAAAACGCACACCCGAAGCGGTAGCAGTTGTATATTCAGATCAACAATTAACCTACAATGAATTAAATAATCGAGCTAATCATTTAGCGCATTATTTGCAATCTTTGGGAGTAAAACCTGATCAATTAGTGGGTATTTGTCTTGAACGTTCTTTAGAGATGATTGTGGGTTTATTGGGGATATTAAAAGCGGGTGCTGCTTATGTTCCTCTTGACCCTGAATATCCGATTGAACGGTTAAGCTTCATGTTAGAAGATGCTCAATTATCAGTGCTGTTAACGCAACAAAAGCTAGGAGAAACTCTACCCCAACATCAAGCGCAGATTATTTATTTAGATACCGACTGGGAAAAAATCGCTGAAAACAGCCAGTCAAATCCAGAAAACACGGTCACTCCAGATAACTTAGCTTATGTTATCTACACTTCCGGTTCCACAGGTAAACCGAAAGGGGTGTTAGTCAATCACTCCAATGTCGTGCGATTATTTGCCGCTACAGATGCTTGGTATAATTTTAGTAGTCAAGATGTCTGGAGTCTATTTCATTCCTACGCTTTTGACTTTTCGGTGTGGGAAATGTGGGGAGCTTTGTTATATGGTGGACGCTTGGTAGTTGTCCCCTACTTAATAACTCGTTCCCCCGAAGCATTTTATCAGCTATTATGTCAAAAAAAAGTCACAATTCTCAATCAAACTCCTACCGCTTTCCGTCAGTTAATTCAAGCTGAAGAATCCTTAAAAGGAAGTTTTCTCCCCTTATCAAGGGGGGTTAGGGGGGATCGTTCATCGACAACAGATAACGATTTAAGCTTACGTTTGGTTATTTTTGGAGGAGAAGCTTTAGAAATTAACAGTTTACAACCTTGGTTTCAGCGTCATGGCGACCAATGCCCCCAATTAGTTAATATGTACGGAATTACAGAAACTACCGTTCATGTCACCTATCGACCATTAAGTATGACCGACTTGGATAGTACAGCTAGTGTGATTGGTCGTCCCATTCCCGACTTACAAGTATATTTACTAGACCAATATTTACAACTTGTACCGGTTGGTGTACCCGGGGAGATGTATGTGGGGGGTGCCGGAGTAACAAAAGGTTATCTCAATCGTCCTGAATTGACCAAAGAAAGGTTTATTTCTAGTCCTTTTGAGAAGGATGAAGTGATCCCCCCAAACCCCCTTAATAAGGGGGGCAATGAGCCGTCAAAATTATATAAAACGGGAGATTTAGCCCGTTATTTACCCAAGGGAGAATTAGAATATTTAGGACGCATTGACAATCAAGTTAAGATTCGGGGTTTTCGGATTGAGTTGGGGGAAATAGAAGCATTATTAGCATCTCATCCCCAGATTTGGGAAACAGTAGTAATAGTGAGGGATGATACAACAGGAGATAAGCGTCTTGTGGCCTACATTGTGCCACAATCGGAAAAAATAATTACCATTAACGAAATACGGCAATTTCTGAAAGCTAAATTACCCGATTACATGATACCTAATGCTTTCGTTATCTTAGATGCCTTACCCCTTACTGCTAATGGAAAAATAGATCGTCGAGCTTTACCACCACCAGAATCTAGTAGTGAACCATCAGAAAAATATGTTGCTCCGCGTAACCCGATCGAGGATATATTAGTAACTGTTTGGTCAGAAGTGCTAAAAGTCGAGAAAGTGGGTATAAATGATAACTTCTTTGAACTGGGAGGACATTCCCTACTAGCCACTAAATTAGTAGCACAGATCCGCGATCGCTTGAAAGTTGAACTTCCCCTACGTCAGTTATTCAACTCGGCCACACTAGCAGAATTAGCCCAAGGGATTGAACAGTTAAAACAGGAAAAATCCGATACCATCGTTCCAGCAATTTTACCAAGAAAAAGAAAATGAATTTTGAAGAATTACCCCTATCTTATGCCCAACAGCGTTTATGGTTCTTAGATCAATTAGAACCAAACAGTCCCTTTTATAATATTTCCCTGGCCTTGCATTTAGCAGGAAATCTCCAAGTAGATGTCCTCGAAAAAAGCCTACAAGAAATTATTCAGCGCCATGAGTCCCTCCGCACAAATTTCGCCACTATTGAGGGAAATCCTGTACAAGTAATTAAACCAGAAAGTAATTGGCAATTAACGCTTGTCAATGGGAAAGACAGCCCAAAATATCGAGAAGAGCAGGAAATAAAAAAATGGCTAGAAACTCACAGCCATCAACCTTTTGATTTAGCCAATGACTCCCTAATTAGAGCCACCCTACTGCAATTATCAGACACAGAACATTTCTTGCTGATTTGTCTGCATCATATTGTCTCTGATGGTTGGTCAATGGGGGTATTTATTGAGGAATTGACAACCCTTTATAATGCCTATACTAAAGGTTTAGAACCTCTTTTACAAGAGTTACCAATCCAGTACGCAGATTTTGCAATTTGGCAAAGGGAATATTTACAGGGAGAAATCCGACAAAATCAGTTAAATTACTGGCAAAAACAGTTAGCAGCAGCACCCGCTTTATTACATCTACCTACGGATTATCCCCGTCCTCTAGAACAAAGTTTTCAGGGAGATCGGATAAAATGTATCCTTTCTCCAGAACTTAGTCAAGGGTTAAATAAGCTGAGTCGGGAAAAAGGTGTCACCTTATTTATGACCCTCCTGACCGCATTTCAGACTCTACTCTATCGTTACACAGGACAAACAGATATTTTAGTCGGTACTCCCATCGCTAACCGTACTCGTAGCGAATTAGCTGGGTTAATCGGCTTTTTTGTCAATACCTTAGTCTTAAGAACAGATTTAGCAGGAAATCCCACTTTTAGCGAGTTATTAAAACAGGTACGAGAAACAGCAACGGATGCTTACGACCATCAAGATTTACCTTTTGAGATGTTAGTAGAGGCCCTACAACCTGAAAGAAATATGAGTTATACTCCTTTATTTCAGGTGATGTTTGGTTTAGATAATGAAATTGTAGATAGCATAGATTTAGAAGGAATAAAAGCCACTCGTCAGCCTTTAGAATTTAAGACATCTAAGTTTGACTTAAGTTTATCTATACAGGTAAAAGAAGCTGGATTAACTGCGATTTGGGAATATAATACAGATCTGTTTGACAAAAGCACAATTGAGCGACTATCAGAGCATTTTGTTAACCTATTAACTGGGATTATTGCTAATCCAGAACAAACCGTTAGCCAATTACCATTACTGACAGAAAGTGAGCGCAATCAGTTATTATTTGATTGGAATCAGACTAAAATTGACTACAAGAATGAATTGTGTCTGCATCAGTTGTTTGAACAACAAGTAAAACAGAATCCACAGGCGATCGCAGTTAAATTAGAAAATGAATTTTTCACCTATCAAGAATTAAATAATCGTGCTAATCAATTAGCCCATTACCTACAATCTTTAGGGGTAAAAGCCGATAGTTTAGTCGGGATTTTTGTTGAACGTTCCCTAGACATGATTATCGGAATCCTGGGAATACTTAAAGCAGGGGGAGCTTACGTTCCTTTAGATATTAATTATCCAAAAGAGCGAATTACCTATATTCTTGAAGATACTCAACTTAGTATTCTCCTGACTCAATCACAACTTCTGGAACAATTACCAGCATTTCAAGGAATAACCATCTGTTTAGACCAAGACTGGTCAACAATTGCCAAACAGAGTACAGTTAACCCTTTGGTAGAAGTTGATCAGCACAATTTAGCCTATATTATCTACACCTCTGGCTCCACAGGTCAACCCAAAGGGGTAATGATTGAACATCGCTCAGTAGTCAACTATATCCTGACTACTATTCGAGAGTATGGTATTACCTCAGAGGATCAAATTCTGCAATTTTCCTCTATCTGCTTTGATGCTTCTGTTGAAGAAATCTTTGTTAGTTTGTTATCGGGTGCGACCTTGGTATTGCGAACAGAAGAGATGTTGCGCTCTAGTGAGGATTTTTGGCAATGTTGTCAAAAATGGCAATTAACAGTTTTGGGTATTCCTACTGCTTATTGGCATCAATTAGCCTCTGAACTAACTCCTGCTAATCTGCCAATTCTCTCAAATATTAAAGTAATTTTTATTGGAGGGGAAGCAATTCAAACAGCAAAAGTGAAGCAATGGCAAACAGTTACAGGACATTATTCCCCTCTTCCTCGACTATTCAATGGTTACGGACCAACGGAAGCAACCATTGCAACGACTCTCTCCGAATTTACTTCACCAACTATAACCAATATTCCCATTGGGCGACCCATCAGTAATACTCAGGTTTATATTCTCGATGCTTTCTTACAACCTGTTCCTGTGGGGGTAGCTGGAGAATTACATATTGGTGGTATGGGATTAGCGCGGGGTTATTTTAATCGTCCAGAGTTAACACAAGAGAAATTTATCCCTAATTCTTTTGAGAAGGATGAAGTGATCCCCCCAACCCCCCTTAATAAGGGGGGCAATGAGCCGTCAAAATTATATAAAACGGGAGATTTATGTCGGTATTTACCCGACGGTAATATTGAGTATTTAGGACGGATTGACAATCAAGTAAAAATTCGGGGTTTTCGCATTGAATTGGGAGAAATTGAAACCGTTCTTAGTCAGCACAATGCAGTAAAAACGGCTGTTGTTATTGCCCAAGAAGATGAGACAAATCAGAAACGTTTAGTCGCCTATATTATTCCCCAAATAGAGATTATTTCCGCCCCAAAAGAGGAAAATTCGCTTAATGTTACTGAACTGCGGCAATTCCTGAAAGCTAAGTTACCAGAGTATATGATTCCTAGTGCCTTTGTCATTTTGGAATCCCTACCCTTAACGCCTAATGGTAAAATCGATCATCGTGCTTTACCGGCTCCCGAATTCCAAAGCCAAGAGCAGTATATCGCGCCGCGTAACCCCATTGAGGAGATATTATCCTCGATTTGGGCAAAAGTGTTAAAAGTTGCACAGGTGGGGATTCACGACAACTTCTTTGAGTTAGGTGGACATTCATTATTAGCAACGCAACTAATTTCGCGCATCCGTGAGGCTTTTCAGGTAGAAATGCCCTTACGCGAGTTATTTGTTGCACCGACAATAGCCGAATTGTCCCAAGAAATAAAACGGCTTTCCGAAGGAGAACAACTAACTGAACTGCCGATTTTACCCAGGGACAAAACAGCAGAATTACCCCTATCTTTTGCTCAGACTCGTCTCTGGTTTTTGGCTGAATTTGAGTCGAATAGTTCTTTTTATAATATCCCCCTAGCCTTGCGTTTAGAAGGAACTTTAAACTCAGAAATCTTAATCCAGAGTTTAGAAGAAATTTGCGATCGCCATGAGGCTTTACGCACCAACTTCATTACCGTTGATGGTATCCCTACTCAGGTTGTACAAGCACGAACCTGGACAGTTACGGTTGTGGATTTACAGCATTTATCTGGTAGTGAACAAGCAATTGCCTCCCAAGAGTTAGCACAAAACCAAGCGATTCAACCCTTTGACTTAGCCGGTGAACCCTTAATCAGAACCACTTTAGTGGTGTTATCTGAAACGGAACACCTCTTATTAGTCTGTATGCACCACATTGTCAGTGATGGCTGGTCAATGGGGGTATTTATTCAGGAACTAACCGCCCTCTATAATGCCTATATTCAGGGTTTATCTTCGCCTCTAAATCCCCTATCTATCCAGTATGGAGATTTTACCCTTTGGCAAAGACAATGGCTGCAGGGAGAGGTATTGCAACAGCAACTAGACTACTGGCAAAAACAGTTAGCCGGCGCACCGGCCCTCCTATCTTTACCAACAGATAGACCTCGACCCAATCAACAAAGTTTTGCTGGGGGACATTTACCCTTTAGCCTTTCCCTAGAATTAACCGAAAAACTAACCCAATTAACCCAGGAACAGGGTGTCACCTTATTTATGACCCTGTTAACAGCTTATGCTGTCTTACTTTACCGTTATACAGAACAGGAAGACATCTTAATTGGTACTCCCATTGCTAACCGTAATCGCAGTGAAATTGAAGGTTTAATCGGCTTTTTTGTCAATACTTTGGTCTTGCGAATTGACTTGTCAGGCAAGCCCAATTTTAATCAGTTATTGGGTCGAGTACGAGAAATGGCAATGGATGCCTATGCTCATCAGGATTTGCCCTTTGAAATGTTAGTAGAAGTCCTACAACCTGAACGAGATTTAAGTCACGCACCTTTATTTCAAGTGGATTTTCTGCTGCAAAATAGTCCCCCGTCTCCCTTAGAACTAACAGGATTAACCGCCACTCCCCTCACCACAGAAAATGAGACGGCCAAATTTGATCTAACCCTGGCGATGGAGAATACCGGTGCAGAATTAAAAGGGGTATGGGAATATAATACCGATTTATTTGATCGCAGTACCATTGAGCGATTAACAGGGAATTTTATCACCTTGCTAGAAGCATTGGTTGTTAACCCGCAGCAGCCAATTTTCCAACTACCATTATTAACCGAAGTAGAGGCAAAAGAATTATTAAAAGACTGGAATGCCACCGAAAAAGACTATCCTTTCCATCATTGTGTTCATCATTTATTTGAAGAACAAGCGGCACGAACACCGGCTGCAGTAGCAGTGGTATTTGAAGGTCAAGAATTAACCTATCAAGAATTAAATATCCAGGCGAATCAATTAGCCCATTATTTACAATCTTTGGGGGTAAATTCAGAAGTTTTAGTTGGCATTTATCTAGAGCGGTCGCTGTTAGTTATTGTCGGATTATTAGCAGTTCTCAAAGCTGGAGGAGCCTATATACCTTTAGATCCAGATTATCCCCAGCAACGGTTGACTTATATGGCAGAAGATGCCCAAATTTCTCTACTGCTAACTCAAGAAAGTTTACTCGATTCTTTGCCAGTAGAAGATGTGGGGGTAATTGTCTTAGATAAATTAGCCGAGATTTTGACAGTTCAAAGTCCAGAAAATCCCCTCAGTGAAGTGGTTCCAGAAAATCTACTATGCCTATTATATACATCTGGTTCAACCGGTAAACCTAAAGGAGTGATGTTAACTCACGCAGCCTTAGTTAATCATAGTTGGGGCATTAGTGAAGTATTCGGTTTAACAGAATCTGATCGCGTTTTACAGTTTGCTTCCTTTGGCTTTGATGTCGCTGCGGAAGAAATTTTCCCCACCTGGTTAAAAGGTGGCACAGTGGTTTTAAGACCAGGGCAAATGTTCCCAACTTTGACTGATTTTGCCGATTTTATCGAACAAGAAAGCCTCACCGTTTTAAATATTACCCCCGCCTATTGGCATGAATGGGCAATCGCCGTTTCCCAATCATTAGCTACTGTACCATCCAGTCTGCGGGTCGTCGCCGTGGGAGGGGATGCAGTGTTACCAGAAACCGTCAATATTTGGCGACAAATGGTCGGAAAACGGGTTCAATGTATTAATGTATATGGCCCCACAGAAGCGTCTGTAACCGCCATAGTTCATGATTTGCTAGATTATCAGTCAGAAAAAATCAATTCAGTGCTGATTGGTCGTCCTATTGCTAATACCAAAGCATATATCCTAGATCAAAATCTGCAACCTGTACCCATTGGAGTTAAGGGAGAATTGCATTTATGCGGTGTTCGTTTAGCGCGGGGTTATCTGAATCGTCCCGAATTAACTGCTGAAAAATTTATTGACAATCCCTTTGCTCATTCACCGTTCAATCGGTTGTATAAAACGGGAGATTTAGCGCGTTATTTACCCGATGGTAATATTGAATGTTTTGGCCGGATTGACAATCAAGTTAAAATTCGCGGATTCCGTATTGAGTTAGGAGAAATTGAAGCGGTACTTAACCAAAATATTGATGTACAAACATCTTGTGTGATTATTCGGGAAGATACTCCGGGGGATAAATATTTAGTCGCCTACATAGTAGCTCATTACGAACGCATACCGATGATTAGTGAACTGCGTCAGTTTCTGTCCAGTAAATTGCCTTTGTATATGGTTCCTCAAGCTTTTGTTTTTCTGGAATCTTTACCCCTTACTACTAATCGTAAAGTAGATCGTCGCGCTTTACCCGCACCAGATAAAATAGGAAATCGCCGGGATCAATATGTAGCACCACGCAATGGAATTGAAGAGATGTTGGTGCAAATTTGGACAGAAATACTCAAAATAGAGCAAGTGGGAATTTATGATAATTTCTTTGAAATTGGCGGCCATTCTCTCCTCGCAACTCAATTAGTTTCTCGGATTCGGAGTTTATTTAAAATAGAACTACCTTTGCGGAGTTTATTTGGTGCAGCTACGGTAGCCGAATTAGCGCATCTTATTGGACAATTACAGCAGCAAAATCTCACTCTAACAGTACCCCCGATTTTACCGAGAACTAAGGATACAGAACTACCTCTATCTTTTGCTCAACAGCGTTTATGGTTTTTAGATCAATTGCAACCAAATAGCGCTTTATATAATATACCGATGGTGTTGCATTTCCGAGGCAACCTCAATCAAAAGGCCTTAGAACAAAGTTTACGAGAAATTTGTAATCGCCATGAAGTATTACGGACTAATTTTGTCACGATTGATGGACAACCGACTCAGATTATTCAAACAACAAGGGAGACAATATCGGTCGTTGATTTACAAGATTTACCCATCCAGGAGCAAGAAGAAAAAACACAGCAATTAAAGCAAAAACAAGCCACTCAACCCTTTAATTTAGCCAAAGAATCTTTAATCAGAATCACTTTATTGGTGCTATCGGAGACGGAACATCTCTTATTAGTGTGTATGCACCACATTATTAGTGATGGTTGGTCAATCGAAGTATTTATTCACGAACTGACCAGCTTATATAATGCTTACACTCAAAATCATCCCGCAAATTTAGCTCCTTTACCGATTCAGTATGCAGATTTTGCACTCTGGCAAAAACAATGGTTACAAGGGGATGTCCTGCAAACTCAATTAAATTACTGGCAAAATCAACTAACAGCTGCACCCCCTTTATTATCGCTTCCCACAGACCACCCTCGACCTGCGGTGCAAAGCTTTGTCGGTACTCAGCAAGAATTTTCCCTTTCCCCCAAACTTAGCCAAGCTTTGACAGAATTGAGTCGCCAACAAGGGGTGACATTATTTATGACGCTGTTGGCTGCTTTTGATGCTTTATTGTATCGTTATACAGGGTCAAGTGATATTTTGGTAGGAACTCCCATTGCTAATCGTAATCGCGGCGAAATTGAGGGTTTAATCGGCTTCTTTGTTAATACTTTAGTGATGCGGACGGATTTATCAGATAATCCGAGTTTTAGTCAGTTATTAACCCGAGTTCGGGAAGTGACAATGGATGCTTACGCGCATCAAGACTTACCCTTTGAAATGTTAGTCGAAGCGTTGCAACCGGAACGGGATTTGAGCCATACTCCCCTATTTCAAGTCGCTTTTGTCCTGCAAAATACACCCAAGTCTGAGATTGCAATGACGGGATTAACGGTGACAGATTTGCCTCCAGAAAATACCACAGCTAAGTTTGATTTAACCTTAGCTATGGTTAACACCGATGATGGATTAAAAGGTGTCTGGGAATATAATACTGATTTGTTTGAAAGTAGCACTATTGAGCGATTATCAGGGCATTTTCTCAACTTATTAGGGGGAATTGCGGCTAATCCTCAAGCGCGGATTTCCCAATTACCCTTACTGACAGAAAGTGAGACTAATCAGTTATTAATTGAGTGGAACAATACTCAAGTTGACTATCCTGAGTATAAGTGTATTCATCAGTTATTTGAGGAACAGGTAAAACGCACACCCGACGCGGTAGGAGTGGTCTGTTCCCAGCAACAATTAACCTACAATGAGTTAAATTGTCGTGCTAATCAATTAGCTCATTATCTGCGGAAATTAGGCGTAAAAGCTGATACTTTAGTCGGTATTTCCCTTGAGCGTTCCTTAGAGATGATTGTCGGATTATTGGGGATATTAAAAGCGGGTGGTGCATATCTACCTCTCGACCCAGATTATCCCAGTGAACGGCTACAATTTGCCATCGCTGATGCTCAACTGTCATTATTGCTAACTCAAGAGGGATTAATCGATAAACTACCCGAACATCAAGCGCGGCTAATCTTGTTAGACAGATTCACAGAAGAAATTAACCAAAACAGCCAAGATAACCTAACAGGAGTAGTAACAGCCAATAATTTAGCTAATCTCATTTATACCTCTGGTTCTACCGGAAAACCTAAAGGGGTAATGGTGGAACATCGGGGACTATTTAACCTAGCTCAAGCGCAAATTAAAACGTTTAACTTACATTCAAACTCTCGCATTCTCCAGTTTGCTTCCCTCAATTTTGATGCTTCTATCTGGGAAATTATCATGGCAATAGGAGCAGGTGCAACCCTTTATTTAGACACCAAAGACGCTTTAATGCCTGGGTTGCCATTAATGGGGCGATTAAAAGATTATGGTATTACTCATGTTACTTTACCCCCCTCAGCCTTAGCGGCTTTGCCCCTAGAAGAAATCCCAGAGTTACAAACAATTATTGTGGGGGGAGAAGCTTGTTCAGAAGAATTGATCAAACAATGGGCTACGGGTAGAAATTTCTTTAATGCTTATGGACCGACAGAAACCAGCGTTTGTGCCACGGTAGAAAAATGGACAGATGAAACCCTGAAAGTAACTATTGGTCGCCCCATTGCTAACACCCAAATTTATATCTTAGACTCCCATTTACAACCTGTCCCGATTGGTGTTCCGGGAGAATTACATATTGGTGGTATGGGATTAGCGCGGGGTTATCTCAATCGTCCCGAATTAACCCAAGAAAAATTTATTCCTAATCCTTTTGAGAAGGATGAAGTGATCCCCCCAACCCCCCTTAATAAGGGGGGCAATGAGCCGTCAAAATTATATAAAACGGGAGACTTAGCCCGTTATTTACCCGATGGTAATATTGAGTATTTAGGACGGATTGACAATCAAGTAAAACTTCGCGGCTTCCGTATTGAATTAGGAGAAATTGAGGCCTTACTCAACCAAAATGAGGCGGTACAGTCTTCTTGTGTGATTGTTCGTGAAGATAATCTAGGGGATAAACGCTTAGTTGCTTACGTTGTACCGCGACCCGAAATCAACCTGACAATTAACGAAATACGGCAATTTTTGCGAGCAAAATTACCTGATTATATGGTTCCAACTGCGTTTGTCCTTCTTGATACTTTCCCCTTAACTCCCAATGGCAAAATAGACCGCCGTGCTTTACCTGTTCCCGATTTACAGAGCCAAGGTGAATATATAGCTCCCCGTAACCCCATTGAAGAAAAAATGGCGCAGATTTGGGCTGAGGTACTGAAATTAAAACGAGTCAGTATTGAGGATAATTTCTTTGAATTAGGTGGACATTCTCTGTTGGCAACTCAAGTTATTTCTCGATTACAGGAAACCTTTGAGATTGTTGTTCCCTTACGTTATCTGTTTGAATCCCCAACCATTGCTCAGTTAAGTGGGGTAATTTTAAAAGAACTGCAAACAGGTTTAGGGTTAAAGCTACCATCAATTGTACCCGTTAATCGAGAGGATGATATTCCCCTATCCTGGGCCCAGGAACGTCTCTGGTTTGTGAATCAATTAGAAGGAGAAAGTGGGGCTTATACTATTGATTTAACGATGCGTTTGCGCGGAAATCTCAATGTTAAAGCCTTAGAAAAAGCTTTCCAGGCAATTATTCAACGCCATGAACCCCTACGGACTCAATTTAAACTCAAAGATAACCAACCAATACAAGCGATCGATCCTAATGCAACCTTCACCTTACCAGTTGTCAATCTGCAAAACCTCAGCCATTCTGAGCAACAGGTAAAAAACCTGTTATTAGCAGCAGCATCCGAACCCTTTGATCTCGAATCAGGTTCAGTATTACGAGTCAAATTATGGCAAGTCAAGACAGAGGAATATGTACTATTATTAGCCATTCATCATATTGCGGCCGATGGTTGGTCAATAGGTGTTTTAATCGACGAATTATCAGTCTATTATCGAAGTTTCTGCACCGGTACAAAAGCAGATTTACCTACTTTATCGATACAGTATGCTGACTTTGCCCTGTGGCAGCGTCAATGGTTAACTAATGAAGTATTAGACCGTCAATTAAGCTACTGGAAGCAACAATTAACCGGGGTTCCCCTACTACACCAACTTCCCACAGACCGTCCCCGGCCAGCAATCCAAAGTTTTCGCGGTGGGACGGAGCGACTGCAACTAGATAGTCAACTAACGCAACAACTGAAAAAACTCAGTCAAGAGTCCGGTAGCACTATTTTTATGACATTACTAGCGGGTTTTGCTGTGTTACTATCTCGTTATAGTCAACAAACAGATGTGGTAATTGGTTCACCAATTGCTAACCGTAATCGCACCGAAATTGAAGGGTTAATCGGCTTTTTTGTCAATAGTTTAGTGTTAAGATTTGATTTATCTCAAGACCCGACCTTTGAGGATTTTCTCGCGCAGGTCAGACAAACTACTCAAGATGCTTACGACCATCAAGATTTACCCTTCGAGATGTTAGTCGAAAAATTACAAATTGAGCGCCATTTAGATCGTAATCCTTTAACACAGATAGTTTTTGCCCTTCAGAATGCTCCTAGTTCTCCCTGGGATTTACCCGGAGTAAACATTGAGGAGATACCATCGGGATTTGATTCAGTCAGGGTTGACTTAGAAGTTTACCTCTGGGATGCACCGGAAGGATTAGGCGGTTTTTGCTCTTATAACAGGGATTTATTTGATGCTGAAACCATTGTCCGTATGATGACTCATTTTAAGACTTTGTTAGCGGCAATTGTAGAAAATCCCCGTCAATCATTAGCTTCACTACCCTTATTAACCCCAGAGGAAGAGTATCAACTATTAGAGGGTTGGAATGAGACAAAAGCAGATTACTCCTATAACAAGTGTATTCATCAATTAATTGAGGAACAAGCAGCGCGTACCCCTGATGCAGTAGCAGTAGTCTTTGAAAATCAACAGTTGACCTATGCAGAATTAAATAGTCGGGCCAATCAACTAGCTCACTATTTACGCTCTTTAGGTGTAGAAACCGAGGTAATAGTCGGTTTATGTGTAGAGCGCTCTTTAGACATGATTGTGGCATTAATAGCCATCCTTAAAGCCGGTGCTGCCTATCTACCCCTTGACCCGGAATATCCTCAAGAACGCTTACAATTTATGTTAGAGGATAGTCAAGTACCCTTATTACTAACCCAAAGTTCACTGATTGATAAACTCCCAAATCATCAAGCTAAAACTGTATTTTTAGCTGAAATTTGGCAAGAAATTAAACCAATGAACTGGGATAATTTGACGGGGAAGGTAGCAGCTTCTAATTTAGCTAATGTGATTTATACTTCTGGTTCTACGGGTAAACCTAAAGGGGTGATGGTTGAACATCAAGGGTTGTGTAACCTTGCTCTGGCGCAAATTCAGACTTTTGCTGTGTCTTCTCAGAGTCGAGTGCTTCAATTTGCTTCTTTTAGTTTTGATGCCTGTATTTCAGAAGTTTTAATGGCTTTGGGAGCGGGAGCGAGACTTTATTTGGCAAGTAAAGAAAATTTAATGCCCGGTTTACCCTTAATCAAGCAATTACGGGATAATAAGATTACTCATATTACTCTACCGCCATCAGCTTTAGCGGTACTACCGTGGGAAAATCTTTCCTCTCTGCAAACTATTATTGTCGCCGGGGAAGCTTGTTCTCCTGAATTGGTGAAAAAATGGTCCCAGGGACGAAATTTCTTTAATGGTTATGGACCCACGGAAGGAAGTGTTTGTGCAACGGTAGCTAAATGTACGCCTTTTGACACAAAAATAACTATTGGTCGGCCAATTCCTCATGTGCAGGTTTATATTTTAGACTCGCATTTACAACCGGTTCCTATCGGTGTACCCGGGGAATTACATATCGGAGGAGCCGGGGTAGCCAGAGGTTATTTGAATCGCCCAGAATTGACCGCCGAGAAGTTTATCTCTAACCCGTTTGTCTCCCTTGATCCCCCCCTAACCCCCCTTGATAAGGGGGGAGAGCAGCCGTCAAAATTATACAAAACGGGAGATTTAGCCCGTTATTTACCCGATGGTCAGATTGAATATCTGGGACGGATTGACAATCAGGTTAAAGTAAGGGGTTTCCGTATCGAGTTAGGGGAAATTGAAGCAGTTTTGAGCCAACATCCCCTAGTACAAGAAGCGGTTGTGATAGCTCGCGCTGATCAGGCAAGTGATCATGATCAAGACCAGCTTAATACTAATTTGGTAGCCTACTTAGTTCCGGCTCTCAAGGGTCAAGTATTGCCCGAACAGCTTGCTCAATGGCAGAGTGAATATGTTAGTGATTGGCAAAAGATTTACGAAGAATCCTACAGTAAACCCCAACCTCAAACCGAGGACCCCACTTTTAATATTAGTGGTTGGAATAGTAGTTATACGGGACAAGCTATTCCCGCAGCAGAAATGCAGGAATGGGTTGATCAGACAGTGAGCCGAATTTTAGGAAATCAACCACCGCAACGAGTGTTAGAAATTGGTTGCGGAAGTGGCTTATTGCTATTCCGTGTGGCAAAACATTGTCAGGAATATTGGGGAGCCGATTATTCCGCTGCTACTATTAATAACCTCGAACATTTATGTGGCACAATTGAGGGTTTAGAGGGCAAAGTAAAATTATTACACCGAACAGCCGATGATTTTACCGGCATTCCCCAAGCTACTTTCGATCGAGTAGTAATTAACTCTGTTGTTCAGTATTTCCCTAGTGTGGATTATCTATTACAAGTTATCGCAGGAGCAGTCAAGACGATTGCGGATCAGGGTAAGATTTTCCTAGGTGATATCCGTAGTTTGTCCTTACTAGAGCCTTACCATGCCGCGGTACAGTTAGCTCGCGCTGAAGCTAATAAAACCCTTGAACAATGGCAAAAACAGGTGAATCAAAGTGTAGCTACCGAAGAAGAATTGTTAATTGCACCTCAGTTCTTTATTGCGCTTAAACAACGTTTTCCGCGAATTTCTTGGGTAGAAATTGCCCCGAAACGGGGTCAGGCGGACAATGAGTTAACCCAATTCCGCTACGATGTTACTTTACATCTGGATACTGATGGGCAAAAAACGGCAATTCCTTGGCTAAATTGGCAGCGGGATCGGTTTTCTTTAGGGCAAATACAAGATAAACTAAAACTGGAACAACCAGAATATTTAGGTATTAGAGATGTACCCAATCAACGATTACAAAAGGCGCTACAAATTTTAGACTGTCTAGAAAATCCTCCTGGGGTAAAAACGGTGGGAGAATTGCGGCAATTGTTAGCAAAAAATAGCGGGATAGGGATTAATCCTGAGCAAATGTGGCAACTGGGAGAACAGTTAGGTTACACTGTTCATCTCAGTTGGTGGGAAGGTAGTCAAGATGGTTCTTTCGATGTGGTTTTCTGTCGCCAGAATGCCATCTTAGAACCGATAATAAATAAAATTGATGAACAACCATACCCCAATTTTTGGGATGATGAGAGGATTATTCCCAAATCCTGGACTGATTATACGAATAATCCTCTATATGGTAAATTAGTCCAGAAGCTGATACCACAGGTGCGGGAATTTGTCCAACAAAAGCTACCTAGTTATATGGTTCCCCAGGCTTTTGTTTTGCTTAATACCCTACCTTTGACTCCTAATGGTAAAGTAGATCGGCTGGCTTTGCCTACACCCGATACAGCTACACGCAATTTAGCTACGGGATTTCTCGCACCTCGTACCCCGATTGAAACTCAAATGTCTCAAATTTGGAGTGAAGTTTTGGGAGTCGAACGTATTGGAATTAAGGATAATTTCTTTGAATTGGGAGGACATTCTTTGTTAGCGACTCAGGTTATTTCCCGTTCCCGCGATCTTTTCTCGGTGGAATTGTCTTTACAAAATCTGCTGGAATACCCAACTATCGCTAATTTAGCCCAAATCATTGAAGTTCTTACCGTTGCACCGGGAGAAACAGCTATGACTGAAAGCTTGGAAGATTATGAGGATGGTGAATTATAAAAACAGTTAAAGTTTTAGCTGATATCAATAGTTTAGCAAGACAGTTAAAACGGCAAAGGACAAATATTGATCCTAGTCAATGGCAATCTGATGTACTTTTACATCCTCAGGGCAAACTTCGTGATTTAGAGCTAATTTAACAACAACTTTGGAGGCAATTGGTAAGTGAAAGTAGGAGATTTTTTAGCGTATTTGAAGGGTTTAGACATTAAACTATGGCTGGAAGGCGAAAAACTTCGTTTTCAGGCTCCCAAAGGGGTTATGACCCCAGAAATTAAAGAAGAAATCGCCGCCAAAAAACCTGAAATTTTGGACTTTTTAAGAGCGGCAAAAATCCCAACTAATACTGTTGATTTAGAGATTATTCCCGTGTCACGGGATCAGGATTTACCCCTCTCTTTTGCTCAACAACGACTCTGGTTTCTGCAGCAACTTTCTCCCGATAGTCATTCCTATAATCTGTTGGAAGCTTTGCGGTTAGAAGGAAACCTCAATCTATTAGCTTTAGAACAAAGTCTCAGCGAACTGATTCGCCGTCACGAAATTTTAAGAACTACTTTTCCCATGGTAGAAGGGCAACCAATTCAGCGCATTGCTCCCCCTTCACCCGTCAGTTTACCCCTGGAAGATTTACAAGGTTTATCAAAGAATGAACAAACAGAACATCTGCAAGAAATAGCGATTGCTCTCTCCTTAAAACCCTTTAATCTAGCCAAGGAATCATTAGTCCAATTTAAGTTAATTAAACTCAGTTCCCAAGAGTATGTATTGCTGTTGAAGATGCACCATATTATTTACGATGGTTGGTCTTTGAGCATCTTCTTTAGTGAATTATCTCAACTTTATGCGGCCTTTGTCCAGGGTTTGCCTTCCCCTCTCGCTAAATTATCGATTCAATACGCCGATTTTGCTGTATGGCAACGTCAATGGCTCACTGGTGAAGTTTTGGAGCGTCAACTTAATTACTGGCAAAAACAGTTACAAGATGCACCTACTATTTTAGAATTGCCGACGGATTATCCCCGTCCTCCAATTCCTAGTTTCCGGGGTGATGGGCAGGTTTTTCGCCTGAATCAAGACTTAACGCAACGCCTCAAACGGTTAAGTCAGGAGTCAGGAGCAACACTATTTATGACTTTACTGGCGGCTTTTTTTGTCCTAATTTCTCGTTATAGTGGTCAATTAGATGTTTTGGTAGGTTCTCCCATCGCTAATCGTAATAGTTCGGCAATTGAGAAATTAATGGGCTTTTTTGCCAATACTTTGGCTTTAAGGGGTGATATGTCGGGAAATCCGAGTTTTCTGGAGTTATTAGAACGAGTAAAGCAAACAACTTTATCAGCTTATGCTCATCAAGATTTGCCTTTTGAAATGTTAGTAGAAAAATTACAATTAAACCGAGATTTAAGTCATAATCCTTTGATACAGGTGATGTTCTCACTGCAAAATACTCCCCAATCTGAGGCCAGTTTATCTGGCTTAAAGATGGATAGTTTGCCTTTATCTGTTGAGCTTAAAGCGCGATTTGATTTAGAGGTAAATTTTTGGGAAGTTTCTGATCGTTTAGAAGCGGTTTGGTGTTATAGTACGGATTTGTTTGCTGCCCCCACTATTAACCAAATGGGGCAACATTTTCAGAATCTCTTAACTGCGATTGCAGCTAATCCCAATATGGGAATTTTTGAGTTACAGATGTTAAGTGATGAAGAACATTATCAATTGTTATCATTGTGGAACGAAACTCACACAGATTATCCCTCTGATAAATGTATTCATCAATTATTTGAAGAACAGGTAAAACGCACACCCGACGCGGTAGCAGTGGTATGTTCAGATCAACAATTAACTTATTTAAAATTAAATAATCGAGCTAATCAATTAGCTCATTATCTGCGAAAATTAGGAGTAAAACCAGAGGAATTAGTGGGGATTTGTCTAGAGCGTTCCTTAGACATGATTGTAGGATTATTGGCTATTCTTAAAGTCGGTGGAGCTTATGTTCCTATTGACCCAGATTATCCCCAAGAACGCATTAGCTTCATGCTCCAAGATACCCAGGTTAAAGTAATATTAACCTGCGAATCTTTACAAGCTTCCTTGCCAAATCATAATGCTATTGTTGTCTGTTTAGACAAAGATTGGCAACAAATTAATCAAGCAAGTCAGCAGAATCTTAACAGCACAGTTTCTGCGGATAATTTAGCCTACGTCATTTATACTTCTGGTTCTACAGGTAAACCTAAAGGCGTTGGGGTTATTCATCGTAGCGTTAACCGTCTTTTGTTTGGCGTAAATTACGCACATCTGGATGCAACACAAAGATTTTTACAAATGGCTCCCATTGCTTTTGACGCTTCTACCTTTGAGATTTGGGGTGCTTTATTACATGGTGCGAGATGTGTGATTTTTACGGAAGATATTCCTACCGCTACAAGTTTAATAAATGCAATAGACAAACATGGCATTACTATTTTATGGCTAACGGCTGCTTTGTTCAATAAGATTATTGACGATAATTCCCAAGCTTTATCAGGAATTAAACAGCTACTAATTGGTGGAGAAGCACTTTCAGTTGCTCATGTTCATAAAGCACTGGAAACTTTGCCATTGACGCAAATTATTAATGGATATGGACCAACAGAAAGTACAACTTTTACCTGTTGCTATCCTATTCCTAAACAACTAGAGGCAACAATAAAGTCAATTCCCATTGGTTGTCCAATCTCCAACACACAGGTTTACATTTTAGATAACTATCTCCAACCTGTCCCGATTGGTGTAGTAGGAGAATTACATATTGGTGGTGCAGGATTAGCCAAAGGTTATCTCAATCGTCCCCAATTAACCCAAGAAAAATTTATTCCTAATCCTTTTGAGAAGGATGAAGTGATACCCCCAACCCTCCTTAATAAGGGGGGCAATGAGCCGTCAAAATTATATAAAACGGGAGACTTAGCCCGTTATTTACCCGATGGTAATATTGAATATGTAGGACGGATTGACAATCAAGTAAAAATTCGCGGCTTCCGTATTGAATTGGGAGAAATTGAGGCTGTACTTAGTCAAAATCATGCGGTACAGTCTTCCTGTGTGATTGTTCGTGAAGACAATCCCGGGGAAAAACAGTTAGTTGCCTATATTGTACCTAAGCTAGGAGTAAAGCTAACAAGTGGCGATTTGCGTCAATTTCTTAGCCATAAATTGCCCGGTTATATGGTTCCTGGTGCTTTTGTGATGCTGGAGTTTTTCCCTTTAACAGCTAACGGAAAAATTGATCGCCGTGCGTTAAAAGCTCCTAGTAATACCAGTGATTCAGACAGATTTATTGAAGCGCGTAATCAGTTAGAATTAAACCTCGTGCAAATCTGGTCAAAAGTGCTAAAGATTGACAAAATTAGCGTGCATGATAACTTTTTTGACCTCGGTGGTCATTCCCTTTTAGCTCCTTATTTAATCACCCAAATTAAAGAACAGTTAGGCAAAGAAATTGCCGTAACTACAATATTTCAAAACCCAACTATTGAACAGTTAGCGACCATTATCCAAACCGATGCAGATTCCTCTAACCAGTCTTGTTTGGTTCCCATTCAAACCCAGGGTTCAAAGCCTCCTTTCTTCTGTGTTCCAGGCGCTGGAGGAAGACCATTTTATTTTTACCATTTAGGACGTTGTTTAGGAAAAGATCAACCTTTCTACAGTTTTGAAAATGATCTCTATCAACAGTTTGGAGAAATCACTCGTATTGAGGATATAGCCAGTATTTATCTTCAAGCCATGCAAGATTTACAACCCCAAGGACCCTACTTTTTGGGAGGACATTCCTACGGTGGTAATGTGGCTTTTGAAATGGCTCAACAGTTGGTTAATCAGGGTCAACAAGTGGCATTACTAGCAATCATTGATTCTTCAGCACCCACTTATAAAGACAAACAAATTTTGCTTGATTATATTAATTGGGATCATGCGCGGTGGTTAGCTGAAGTCAGCAAAGGTATCGAAGTTTATTTAGATAAAACCATCGATATTTCCTATGAAACTCTTCAACTCTTAACAGTGGAGGAACAATTAAAATACGCCTTAAACTTTTTTAAACTGGCTAATATGCTTCCTCCCAATGCGGAAACTAGGCAGCTTGAAAAAATTGTCCAAGCCTATAAAACTAGCTGTTTATGTCTGATTGATTATCTCCCTAAACAGATTTATCCTGGTAAAATTACGATTATACGGGCCAGGGAGGAATTATCTGATGATCCAAATAAAGATTTAATAGCTGGAGATTGCGAGGATTCCTCTTTAGGCTGGAGTGAATTTTCTACAGAGCCAGTTGAGATTCATTTCGTACTAGGAAATCATGTCTCGATTATGGTGGAACCCCATGTCCAGATTTTAGCCGAAGAGTTAAAAGTTTGCCTTGAGATTTGATACCAAATCCGTTTTTAAGACTATGGTTAACTCCCAATCCAACTTGAAAAACCCAGTTAAGTACCTAAGAAAAATTAGTTACACATTTCGATAAAGCTTTTGCCTTTTGCCTCTTGCATGAGTGCCTATCTTCAGTAGGAAATTTATTTTGCAAGACTACTTATCAATTGTTTCTCCCCAATCTCATCTATCTTTTAAACAGGATTTAATCTAAGAACTGACGATTTTCTACAAGTTGTGTGAACGGTAAGACTAATGTAAAATGCTGCAAGGCATCTGATTGCTAGACAGCCGATTTGTATTCTTTTGCCTTACCATGGATTTTATATGAATGAAATCCCGACCAACCAATCCAACTTAGTGATTTTAGGAGTCTCATCAATGACGGAAACTACTGAAACGGCCATTCCCAATGATTTTCTCGGAATTAATCCCACAGACATCAACAAAAAACTTGTCTCCTGGGGAATTTCTCTGGATGAAGTTGTTCAAAAACTTGCTTCTCTGGGACTCCCCGGCATTATTTTCATTATTGCTGTTGCCGCATCCGGTGGTACTGCCTATCCGATGATTTACGCACTTTTTGGGTTAGGCGGTCCGCTGGGACTAATTGGTGGACTTGGGGTCTTAGGCATCTCTACCATTATTGGTGACATTGTTACGGGTTATGGCATTGAGGCACTGCTTAAAACGGTCTATCTCAAACGTCG
>NZ_JADBSZ010000037.1:0-14124 GCF_020246425.1 Microcystis sp. M079S1 | reverse complement strand
GTGGTCGAGGGAATCAACAATAAACTTAAACTAATAAAACGGAGAGGCTATGGCTTTAGAAACTTTCGGAATTTTTGGGTTAGAAGTATGTTATCTTGGCATCTTGTATGTTGATTTAGCATAAAGGGTAACGAAGAGCCAAATAATAACTGATTACTGATTACTGATTACTGATTACTGATTACTGTCGCGGTTGTACGGGGAAACCTTGACGCTGAAGCATTTCCGCCGCATCTTGTCCCGGTTGATAGTTGATGCCGAGGGTAGAGGTGGCCGCATCTTCGATGATTTTGGGAGTGAGGAGAATAATCACCTCACTGCGACTATTCTGATTGTTCCGACTGCGGAATAAAGCCCCTAAAATGGGAATATCCCCTAAAATCGGCACTTTATTCTCAGAACTTTGTTGTGTTTCTTGGATAATCCCGGAAAGAATTAAACTCTGTCCATCCCGGAGACGAACTAAACCAGAAGTTAATTCCCGACGAGTCAGAGGGGTAAGGGTGTTGATTGTGAGACCACCGCTATCAAATTGAATTGGAGTCCCTGGAGAGGCAATGGTAGGGCTAACCGACAGGGAAATAAAGCCGTTATCATCCACCTGATCGATGTTTACCGCTAAAGTTAACCCAGCATCGGCCAGTACAGGGACAGTGGTGCGTACACCACTGAGAGGATCTACACTTGTCTCCACACTTTCTAGCACTTTAGAGGTCAGCTTAACGGTGGCCTGTTGACCTTCCTGCACCACCAGGGAGGGATCGGTGAGAATCTTGGCATTTCCTGTCTGAATTGAGGCTTGCAGGGTCATCAGGAATTTTTGGGGATACTGGAATAGGGTCGGGGGTTCGTATTCATACTCTATTATTCCCGTCTCTGGGTCAATATTAATATCACTCAAACCGGGTTGAAAGGGGTTAACAGTGCGACCAAAACTAGGGCGCGAGTAGGGTGTTAGACCCCCTGAAAAGTCATTGGGTCCCTGGTTAACACGGCCAAAAGGAGCGCCATTCTGAATGTCAAAAAAAGGTTGAATTTCTGCTGTCCCCGTACCCGATATGATATTAAAAATCGGCACAACAGGCTGTGCAAAAGCCCCTGGTTTGGATACAGTTGAGCTACTGGGTGGGTTCATATTACCAAAGTTCAGCACTGCCGCCCCGTTATCTTGAACAAAGAAACCATCATTAAACCCAAAGGAAAAACTACTGCTAAAACTGTCGGTATTGAGCAGGTTCACATCAATAACTTTGACATTGACCACTACCTGACGGCGACGGGCATCCAGTTGGGTTAATAAAGATGTGGCGATCTGGACTTGGCGGGGTTCGCCGATTAAATTAATAGAATTAAGGCGATCATCGGCGGCGATTCTTAAACCAGTTAAAAGTAAGGCAGCTTTTGAGCCTTCTGTGTTTTGGGGGGCCAGTGGCTCTAGGGTGGGAGGAGTATCCCGGCGACCAGTCACCCGTCCGGTGAGGGGATCGACGATATCCTCGGTTTGGGTAACTAAACGCTGGTATTCTGCCCCTTGGGTGGCGAGGAAAATGGCGGCGGCGACAGCTTTAACTTGATTGAGACGCAGGGTGCGGCTAATCAAATTACGAGCCCCTTGGGGTAATTGCGCCCCGACAAAGATGGTTTTACCCTGACGGTTGGCCTGTAATCCGGAAATTAACAACACGGCGTTAAAAATGTTTTCCACCGATTCGTTAGTAAATTCTAAGGAAACTGTCTGAGAGGTGGCGTTAGCTTCCCCCTGCGCGCTGGTGAAAACGACGTTATAACCGGCATAGTTAGCAAGGGTCATTAACACTTCTCTAGCGGAAGCTTCCCGGAGTAAAACACGAGGTACAGTCATATTACGATCGAATTTGACCTTTTCGGCACTAGCATCGATGTTAGAGATGGCAATGTCTCCCACCGGTGGGGCGACGGCCCGCGGTAGGGTGGGAGCGCCTGGGGCTTGGGGTACGCCTTGAATGATAATTTCGGGGTTGGGAACCATGGGCGCACTTTGGGCGAGCAGTTTTTCACTGGCTAAAATGCGATCGCTGATTTCCTTTTGTACGGCCGCGCTGGAAGGGACAAGCTGATTTGGCGATTTTTGTAAAGTTTCTTTACTAAGCCCTTGCGAAAATTCAATTTTTGATGTATTGGATTTTAACTCTGAACCATGGAAGGAAATGGGGGTTTCGGCCAAGACGCTCAGGGGAGCCATCAATAAAAACGAGGCAATTTGGGGGATAAACAGGGCATAGCGGGACGGATTCACTTTATTCACTCCTCAACGATTACGGGATTCAACGGACAAAAAACGCAATACTCACACCGGATTGAAGACTATTATTGGGGCGGACTAGCGGGGGGTTGACCTTCGGCGGGGGGTGGCGGTGCTAATTTCGCCAATTCTTCAGCACTGAGAGGAATAATTACATCGAGAATAAAAGTCGTGGTCACGGGTTTATCGCCTTGGGTATCGATAGTGGCTTTATTGTTGCCGGTACTAACCACTTTAACCGTCGATCCTTCCTTATCCACTTGGGTATTGAGACTGTTTAGCAAAATGAGCGGCTGTAATCTTTCTAAATCCCGAATAACCTCTTGAGTGTTAGCATAGTTCCCTTCGATCTTGACGTTAAGAGTTTGACGTTTGAGCTTATTATTAACTGCGCTACCGAGGGAACCATCGGAGACCACCACCGGTTCTAGTCGTTGGGGTTGGAAACTAATCAGCTTAACATTGCGAGACTTAAAGATATTACTAATATCTAAGAGAATAGTGCTTAAGTCTTTTTCTTTCGCAAAAAGCGAGAGTATTTGCTGTTTAATAGCTTTTTTTTGGGGCAACTGACTCTCAATTTTTTGGAATTCTGCGGGTCTGAGACCGCTTTTTTGTTGATCTACCTGTTGTTGTTTGTTGGCTGCATCGTTTTGCAACTGTTGCAAGGTATTATAAGCGGGCATCACCCAGTTAAAAAGCAGATAGAAAGAGCCAAGTAAACCTAGCACAGCGGCAGCGATGCCACTATTGCGGGGAGTAAAAGTTATCCCGAAAGCGGTGGGATACTGGTCAAATTCCTCTAATTCCCGATCTTCAAATTCTTCGGTAAAGGTCATGGTTGAATGGCTCCTTGGCGTTTGAGAGTATTAATCCTAGTGACAACTCCGAGTGCTCCATTCCGGGTAAGATTGAGCAGTTGTTCAGTAGCGGGGGTATCACTTAATTGGGCGGTGATCACAAATTGAACCGCTTGGGGGAAAGTAACATTAATATTTTTGTACTGATTGTCCACCTCTACGGGTAAATCGGCCAGGGCAGCACTTTCGATCGCGGTTTTCTTGCCCTCTAAAAAAGGAGAAGCTTGCAGGGTTAAGAGATAATCATTGACTGCTTCGTAATTACTGGCAAAACCACTGATTTTTAAGCGAGTAGCTGGATTCGGTTGCCCTTGATTCGGGGCAGCGGGAACCTCCACCTGCTGCACACTGGTTAGCTGGACACTAGGGGGAGTTTGCTGGCGAATTTCTTGAAGAATGGCTGACCAAGGCCTAATATGATTGAATACAGTTACCAGAGATTTATTTTCTCCTTCTAACGCCGTTAATTGCGCTCTCAGGTCTTTTAGCTTTTTACTTTGGGCTTGCAGTTGACCTAATTCCCCGTCCAGTTGCTGAATTTTGGCCTGAGTTTCGCTGGTTTGCAAACCGACGATTAAACCGAGTAATCCGGTCAGTGCCAATAATCCGGCCCCCACTCCCACACCGATCAACAGGGGCGTTTGTTTACGCAGGTTAATAGTGGTGGAAATCTTGGCCGCGGGGGTTCCTTTGCCCGTTTGGTTAAGATGGCGATCCTTAAGAAAATTAACGTCAAGACTATACATAATTTTTGTCTATATCCCCCGTAACCCTAAACCGAGAACTGTTCCTAATCCCGGTTTTTCGGTATTAGGAATCTCTTGAGTTGTATCTAAATTCAGTGATGCGATTGGATCGATTGCCATGGTGGGGACGCTGAGACGTTGAGTAAAATATTCGTCTAGTTGCGCTAAACCCCCCCCGGGACCTGCTAAAAGTAACTGGACGATTTCCAGTTCATCACTTTGGTTAAGATAGAAATTAATTGATCGCCGCAATTCATCGGTTAATTCCCCTAAAACCCGCATCAGTGCCGTCATCCCGGGGTTAGTAGGAGCTCTGGAAGTGCCGGTATTGGTGCTCAGACTATCAAAGGCAGTAATCGGGATTGTCATCCCCAAAAGAATCTCAGGACTGCGGGAGGTGGGCAAATTCATCGCCCTGGAGAGGGCATTTTGTAGCTGGAAAGTGCCGATGGGGACAGTGCGGGAAAATTGGGGAACCCCGTCAACCACGATGGCAATTTCCGTGTTATCAAATTCTATATCAACAATAACGGCGGCTTCATTGGAACTAAACTGTCGCAAATACTCGCGAATCGTCCGAATTAGGGCAAAACTATTAATTTCTAGCACATCTACCTGTAATCCTGCCTGTTGGAAGGTTTCCATATAGGCATCGGTAATCTCCCGACGAGTGGCTACCAGCAAAACCTGCACTTTTTCGATACCGTCTTCATCCTGAAAGTAGCCCAGTTTTTGGTAGTCGAGATCCACTTCCTCGCGAGGATAGGGAAGGTATAAACTAGCCTCATGATTTAAGACCAGATCGCGCAATTCCTGATCGTCCAATTCCGAGGGAATGGGGATAATCCGGATAATTGACTCGCGCATCGGCACACCAGTAGCGACTCGTTTGCTGTTAATTTTATTTTCCTTGAGGACTTCTTGGATTAATCCCGCTAAAGCGGGGGAATCGACGATTTTTCCCTCCTCAAAGATGCCTTCCGGGATATCCGACGAACAACATTTAACTAATTTATAATTTTGTCCCTGTTTGGCGATCTGAGCTATGTTAATACGCTCCGGTGTGATCTCTAACCCAACACCTTGATTTTTTTTTGTCAATAGCTTTTTAAAAAAACTTACCATAGATTTTCCTGGGCAGCTCTAAGGGGATTGGTGATCAACAAAGCCAATAATCTTTTGACCTGATTTTATCTAGGGTCGATCAAGGCAGTAAATCAGTCTATAAACGCTCCTGACTGGGTAAATTACCCAGAAAAGGTGAAAATCGAGGAGGAGAGAGGCTATTCCTGTACTCGCTAACCCGATTATCTTTGTTCAGAGCGAGGTTAATCTCGAGTGGGTGAGAGGAGAGGAAGTGCCTATTGATAGTGACATTGTACTCAATTTTGGTGAAAGAACCAAGTCCAAGCTAAAAATTGGCCATTACCCCCCCCTTTTTTTTTCTGCTCCACTAGATCAAGTCAGCTTTCCCTAGTTAGGGGTTGCGGCAAAAAGTTTTTCGTGGGGGCAGGGTGTCGGGGGTCGGGCATCGGGTTTTAAGCTAAGAGGCATTTTCACGGCCCGCCAATTCAAAAATGAAACGCAGGACTCCTCAAGACAAAAGTTCAAGAAATCTTAGAAGTTATTAAAATAATACAAAAATAAACTCAACGTCAACCTAAAACATTGCTAGGGAAAATCAATCATGTTTCTCCGTCCTTTCTCTATCTTAATTACCCTCTGTCTCGGTTTAGGCTTCCTTTCTCTCCCTCGGCCCGTTCAATCTTTACCTTTAAATGCGATCGCTCAAGTCAATGCTGCCTCAACTGCTCTGGACTTTTTCAATCAGGGAGTAAAAAGATTACAACAAGGTGATCTAGAGGCTGCCATTAATAGTTTTAATGAAGCCATTCGTCTTAATCCTAACTATGCTCAAGCTTATGGCAACAGAGGAATTGCCTATAGTCGTTTACAGCAATATGACAAAGCCCGGGCTGATTATAACCAATTTATTCGCTTTAATCCCAATTCAGCAGTAGCTTACTATAACCGAGCAACTTTGTATGATAAATTAGGAGATTCTCAAAAAGCGATCGCCGATTATGATCAAGCAATACGACTTAATCCTAATTTCACTCAAGCAATTAGTGGCCGAGAAATTGCTCAGAATAAATTAAGAACACCTCAACAAAGTATCTCCACTACTAACGCGCTCGCTCAATATTTTTCCAATGGAAGGAATGCTAAGGATTTTTTTGTTCAGGCGATGGATAAATATGACAAAGCAGATTTTGATGGTGCAATTGTCGATTTTAGCCAAGCGATTCAACTCAAACCCGACTATGCTCAAGCTTACATGGGCAGGGCAATGGCATATAAGCGTTTAGGAGATTTAGAAAATCAGATCACAGAGCTACGAAAAGCGGCAGAATTACTTCAAAAACAGGGAGATACAGAAGCATACCAGACAACCATAGATTTAATCAAAGTAACTCAGGATTTGATCGATAGCATTCGATCAAATCCTAATTCTAAACTAGCCTTTGCCGAGTTGTTTTTTAATTATGGAATAGAGGAATGGAAAAAAGGAAATTTTGTGCAATCGCTGGCACAATTTAACCTGGCGATACGTCTCAATCCTAACGATGCTAGTGCTTATCTTTTTCGAGGTAATGCCTATGGTCAATTAAAAGAATATCAAAAAGCGATCGCCGACTACACCCAAGCAATTCGCCTCGATCCTAACTATGCTGATGCTTACAACCTGCGAGGGCTTGTCTATGGAATGTCAGGAAACCGTCAAAAAGCGATCACCGACTTGGAAAAAGCAGCCAATTTATATGAGCAACAGGGTGACACAGCACAAGCTCAAAAAGTCTTAGATTTGTTGAAAGAATTACAGCAATAAACTCAAGGTAAACCTAAAACATTCGGCCTGTTCAGTCTTTGCCTTTAAATGCGATCGCTCAAGTCAATGCTGCCTCAACTGCTCAGGACTTTTTCCATCAGGGAGTAAAACAACGCCAATTCAAAAATGAAACGCACGACTCCTCAAGATTTAACAGAAAAAGGCTCATCGGGTATTGTCCGAATCAATACAACCCAAATTCCGCAGGTGGAAAAAGACAAAGGAAAAGACAGAAAAAGCCGAACAATTCACTAAATATAAATACTCAAGAAAGTCTCAGGGTGAGCGCATTGAAAACTCTATTGACAATTGGTCAATTAGGTTTTGTCCCCTTAGATATTTTTGGCTAAAACTAAATATTTAGCCCCGGTGTTAGGAACTAGCGTCGTCAGACGTGGATGGTAAAACCGCTGCCTAGTCGAGCCGTCAGGACTCAAACGGTAAGTCTGCCAAAGGAAGCGTCAAAAGCACAAAATCTGTGAGATTAGCGTTTCCAAAGCTAATCAAGCGCGAAGCGGATTAGCCTAGTTCATTTTTTCTAGACACTATTTTTTCGTGACTTCAGGAAACCGGCGATCAAATGCTTCTGACGGGCGTGATTTTCCCGTATAATTAGGAGTTTGCACAGTGACAAAAGAAGTTAAGGAGCGAGTTCGATGGCACGAATGTACTATGATGAGGATGCCAATTTAGATTTATTAGCGGGAAAAACGATCGCTATTATTGGTTATGGTTCCCAGGGTCATGCCCACGCATTAAATCTCAAGGATAGTGGCGTTAATGTGATTGTTGGTCTATATCCCGGCAGTAAATCGGCAATCAAAGCCAAAGAAGCCGGTATTCCGGTTTATGATGTGGCCGAAGCCGCTAAAATTGCCGACTGGATCATGATCCTCTTACCGGATGAAGTGCAGAAAACGATTTATCTCAACGAAATTGCCCCGAATTTAAGCGAAGGCAAGGTGTTATCTTTTGCCCACGGCTTTAATATTCATTTCGGTCAAGTGGTTCCCCCGGCTAACGTCGATGTGGTTATGGTTGCCCCCAAAGGACCCGGCCATCTCGTCCGTCGCACCTACGAACAAGGTCAAGGGGTCCCCTGTTTATTCGCCGTCTATCAAGATGCTACTGGCCAAGCGCGCGATCGGGCGATGGCCTACGCTAAAGGTATCGGTGGCACTCGGGCCGGGGTTTTGGAAACCACTTTCCGCGAAGAGACAGAAACCGACCTTTTTGGGGAACAGGCAGTATTATGCGGCGGTTTAAGCGCTTTAATTAAAGCTGGCTTTGAAACCCTCGTGGAAGCTGGTTATCAGCCCGAATTAGCCTATTTTGAGTGTTTACACGAGGTAAAACTGATCGTCGATCTGATCGTCGAGGGCGGTTTGGCCAAAATGCGCGATAGTATTTCCAATACAGCCGAGTACGGTGACTATACTCGCGGTCCGCGGGTGGTGACGGAAGCGACTAAGGCCGAAATGCGGAAAATCCTCGGGGAAATTCAATCGGGACAATTCGCCAGAGAGTTTGTCCTCGAAAATCAAGCAGGTAAACCGGGGTTCACTGCGATGCGTCGTCAAGAGGCAGAACATTCGATCGAAGAAGTCGGTCAAGATCTGCGGGCGATGATGAGTTGGCTAAAACGCTAGTTCTCTTTTTTTTTCGGTGGGGGGTTGGACGCAATGCAGGAATTCTTGCCCTTGCGTCCGCCCCTACACCCCACACCCCACACCCCACACCCTGTCCCCAGGAAAAACTTTTTCAGCAGCTCCTACCTAGTAGATCGCCTCCCGTGATTTAACCAGACCGATCGCCCGTAAACCGGCAATCACACCACAACCGATCACCATACCGACGAAGGAACGAATCAGATTTTCTACAGGAATGATCGGAATTAAAGCGATCCAGACTTCTTCGGGCCAGTTAAAAATCGAGTAGGTAATGGCGACGACCCCTAAATGGGAGAGGCCGCTGGCGGTCCAGGTACCCCCAAAAATTCCCGCCGCTACTAGGGCCAAATTGCTACCTTTGATCCAATGGGTAAAAAGAGTCCGGGTTGGTAGGATAAATAATACCAAAGCTGACCAATCGACGAAAGCCCCGGCGATAAAGATTCGTGGCGAAATGCCGTTCAGTCCGATCGCCCGGTTAGCGTAGATAAACAGGGGAATCAGAAAAATTAACGTTAATCCTAACCACCAATAACGGCGTTTTTTGCCTAAAACCATCGTTCCCGCCACAAAACTGGCTATAATTGCCCCAAAGACTGAAATAGCGGGAATTCCTGCCGTGTAGGGGGCAAGGAAAGCCCCAATTAAGGACCCGATGCCACTAGCGATCGCTCCAGCGATCGGGCCGAGTAACCAACCCAAGAGGGGAAAAACCGCTTGACTGAGGGGCATACTACCGCCGGAAGCGAGGACAATGGAGAAGGGAATAAAAGAAAGGGTAGTGACAATGGCGGCTAAGACGACAATATAGGCGATCGGCGCACCATCAATGGCGGCACTACTGACAGCTTCCACTTTGCGTTCTTCGCCTTCGGGGATAATATCTAGGGTCATAGTTGCAAGGGTAATTCTAACTTTTCTATCATCCTCTGGTTTGATCTTCTTCCGGCAATTATTGATTTTTTCGATAACAGCGCACGGTAATGTGATAGGGATGAAAAATCTCTAGGAAATCTTTTTGTAGGGTTTGAAAAAAGCTCTCAATAATTTTGGGATCGTCGAGATGAAAGGGATATTCTTGATTAAATCCTTTGAAAAAATACCAGTTAATAATTAGCTTTCCTCCTGGGTTTAACCAGTCATAAAACTTTTTAAGTTGGACTGTAGGTGAGGGCAAATGCTCGATGACATCCAAACAGATAATCGTGTCAAATTTTAGCCGTTCGGGAATTTCCGTATAGAATGAGAGCTTATTAGTATCGAGATTTAATTGCTCGGCACGAAAGCGAACAAATTCATGATGTAGGGGATTAAGATCGCAATAGATCACCTGTTCAACCCCAGAATTCATTGCGGCAGCTAGGGCATGAGTACCGATTCCGCCACCAAAATCTAAGACTTTTCCGCTACCGTGATCGTCAATTAATCTCAGGGTTTCCCCGATATATTCTTGACTGGATAAATGCCAAGCAGATAATTCAAATAAATAGTTTTCTTTGACTTGTTCCTGATAGAAATAATCTGGATTTGTCCAAGAAAATTCTTGATGGGCTAAGGCCGCTAAGGAATCTTTAGCTATCGCTAATTTTGCTTGTAGAATTTCTTGGTCTAATTGTAAAAAGTTTTGTAGGTGTGACTCCAAATCAAAGGAATTGCGCTTGAATTCCGCAACCGAGGAGGATGATAGCAGGGAAGAATCTCGATTCATATATAGAGTGAAGCCAGGGAGAATTAGCTAAAAAATCGTTCCCTATTATCTCACAATCTGGCCAAATTATAGCAGGAAGTTTTCGTTAAAACAGTAGTGCCAGCTTTTGGCGTATATCGGCAAAAACTGGCACCGTCCATCTATTGACCTTGTTATATTTAAGGTCTTTATCTCGGCTGACCTCATTTCAAATTATCTATAGTATTTTCTACTTTTCCCTCCTTTCCTCTATACTTAATTATTTTTTAATATTTACTTTTGTGAGGATTGGTCAGGTTTTATTAAGTAATGCTGCGGATGGAGGGAAACGCCGAAAATTTGTGATATCCACACCTCAAAATCGTGGATTGGATAAGCTGCCCCCCCCGTCAAGGGATTTACCATTGGTTTCACCAGAATGGTAAACATTCCCAGACGATTTCCCGCTAAAACATCGGTAAACAAGCGATCGCCAACCATAGCAATTTGTTGGGGGGGGAGACTCATGGCTGCCATCGCTTGCCGGAGTTTGCGTCGAGAGGGTTTCACCGCACCGAGAAGGTAGGGAAGTTGTAAATTATCAGCGATCGCACCGATACGATTTTCGCTAAGATTATTGCTTACCAACCAAATCGGTAGATAAAGACGCAAGGAATCGACCCAACGCTGTAAATCGTCAGAAACCGTCGTTTCCTGGAGGGGAACAAGGGTATCATCCACATCGAGAATCAATCCCTTAATCTGATGCTGACTCAAAATCTCCAGACTGAGACCGAGAATCGTATCCCCTAAAATTAAATCGGGTTGTAGAATTTTTGCTCTAGTCATTACTTCTCAAAAATAACTGGCACCGAGTCGATCGAACTCAGCTTCCCTACTTAGTATAAATGACCGACTGCCTCTGAAAATCTTGCCTGGCCGATCCCTTCACTTGGCCGCTTGAATCACCTGTAAACTGCCACCAGCGTATAATTTTTGTTGACAATCACGAAAACCGAGCGCCTGTAAAGATTGGATCAGATCCCTATCGATAAACTGCCAAGCGGTATGGGTTTCAAATAATTGCAAAAATAGGGCCAAAGAAGGCCAAAAAAGCGGGTTAGTGGGTCGATGAAAATCCACGAGGGCAAAAATTCCCCCCGGTCTGAGAACTCGATACACTTCTTTAAGGATTTCCTCTAACTGCTCCGGTTCCATTTCGTGGAGAGCGGCGCTAGTGTGAACAAGGGCGAATTCTCCGGCATTAAAGGGCATTTTTTCGGCTAATCCCTCCACATAATGCGCTTGCGGCACCGCTAAACTAGCTCGCTCCAGGGCCCGGGGAGAGACATCTAAACCGGTACAGCGATCGGATAGGGGGACTAAATAACGGGTGGTTTGACCCGCACCACAACAGAGATCGAGGATAGGGTCATTTTTAGCGATTTTTAAACCTTCTAGGGCCAATTGCCGAAAACGGATCTCCCCACCCACCGCTAGGGCAGCCAGACGGGAGATACCATCGTAAAGCCATTGATACTGATAACTGAGGGGACGTAAAATTGTCGCCAAGATCAACCTCCAAGATTTGATTAAGTTCGATATTGTCTGTAATTTGTTTTAACGGTTCCACCGATATATTGTTAAACTTGGTAAAGAATCTGAAAATTTAAAAATTATCTGTTAACACTATGGGTCGCGTTGGGGTTCTATTATTAAATTTGGGTGGGCCAGAGCGGTTAGAGGATGTGCGTCCTTTTCTATTTAACCTTTTTTCTGACCCAGAGATCATCCGTTTACCGATCAAAGGATTACAAAAACCGTTAGCTTGGTTAATATCGACGCTAAGAGCGAGTAAATCCCAGGAAAATTACCGCCAGATTGGTGGTGGCTCCCCTTTACTCAAGATTACGGAAGCACAGGCCACGGCACTGCAACAACGTCTCGCAGAAATGGGGCGCGAGGTGAGCGTTTATATCGGGATGCGTTATTGGAATCCCTTCACCGAAGAAGCGATCGAGCGGATTAAACGGGATCATATCAAAAAATTGGTTATTCTTCCCCTTTATCCCCAATTTTCCATCAGTACCAGTGGTTCCAGTTTTCGTGTGCTGGAGGAAATGTGGCAGGATGATCCCTATCTGCGTTTGACGGAATATACTCTCATCCCTTCTTGGTACGATCATCCCACTTATCTGAGTGCTATGGCCGATCTGATCGCGCGAGAATTAGAGCAGTGTCCTCATCCTGACCAAGTACATATCTTTTTTAGCGCCCATGGTGTCCCCCAAAGTTATGTGGAGGAAGCGGGAGATCCCTATCAAAGGCAAATTGAAGAATGCACTAGGGCGATCATGCGTACGCTCAACCGACCCAATCAGTACACTTTAGCCTATCAAAGCCGCGTCGGTCCGGTGGAATGGCTAAAACCCTATACTGAAGATGCTTTAAAAGGGTTGGGAGAGCAGGGAATTAAGCATTTATTGGTCGTGCCGATTAGCTTTGTCTCGGAACACATCGAAACCCTGCAAGAAATCGATATAGAGTACCGAGAAGTGGCGGAAGAAGCGGGAATTGAACATTTTCAGCGAGTACCGGCTCTTAACACTCACCCGATGTTTATCGAATCTCTCTCCCAGTTAGTGGTAAAATCCCTAGACGAGAAACCCACCACTTTCGAGCAAATTACCCGTCCGAAAGCGAATATGAAAATGTATCCCCAGGAACGTTGGGAATGGGGGATGACAACGGCAGCCGAGGTGTGGAATGGTCGATTAGCGATGATCGGTTTTCTGGCAATTATTATCGAATTAATTACCGGTCAAGGACCGTTACATTTTGTTGGTTTATTATAACCTCGATCTTCGCTGCCATTGCTTTTGACGGTAATTTCTCACCCTGTGTAACCACCAAGACAAGGTTGGGTTTAAGTATATTTAACCCAACCATTGGCGATTTTATCTTCTCTTAGGACATCATATTAGCAGAACGAACATTAACGTTAACTTCTAGCCTGCCATTGCCGAGCATATCTAACCCAGTGACGCTAAACAGATTAGCTTTAATGCCCCTTTCCTGAAAATTAGCCTGTAATTCTTTGATGAGAACCTCTTCCACTTTCCCTTCATCATCTGCTAGAGCTTGGACGATTTTAGCGGCGAAAGAGCCAATTTTTGCGCTCAATATTTCTTCCACATTGGTAATCTCGATAATAACCATTGATTTTTCTTCTTAGTAGAGGACAAATAGCATAAGAACAGAATTTGCGAGAAAATAGAGCTGCTCTCATCTTAGGAATCAGTATAACCTGCACTGTTCCCCCCCAAACGGAAATTCCCACCCAGAAGGAGATTACTGCATGATAAACCTAGAGACCCTAGAAGGTTGGTTAAATGCTCCAGTGGAAAATGAGCGACTAGAATTTAAACAGGCTAAAAATCAATTTGATACAATCAAAATGTTAAAATATTGCGTCGCCCTTGCTAATGAAGGAGGTGGCCATTTTATCTTAGGTGTTACCGATAAACGTCCCCGTAAAATTGTTGGTTCACAAGCCTTTCCTACACCCGAAGAAATTAACAGCATTAAATCGCTAATCGTTCAAAAACTTCGCTTGCGCGTGGAAATCACCGAATTGGCCCACCCTGATGGTCGTGTCTTGGTTTTTGAAGTGCCAACCCGTCCCACAGGACAACCTATCGCCTTTGAAGGTGCTTATCTAATGCGAGCAGGGGAAGACTTAGTACCCATGACACCTGATCTGCTTAAGCGCATCTTTGCTGAAGATCAACAAGATTGGTTTTGTCAACCTGCTCGTTCTCATGCTAGTCCAGATGAGGTTATTGACCTATTAGACACCCAAACCTACTTTGGCTCTTCGGTTTGTGTTATGCAATGGACGGGGGTTATAAGGGATGTAACCCTTATATAGAAAGGCATTTAGCGATTTTTGTCAATTGTTTTTGCTCTAGAGCGAACTAATCAATTAAGTCTTTTGCCAGATAAGGATTT
>NZ_JADBSZ010000362.1:0-4579 GCF_020246425.1 Microcystis sp. M079S1 | reverse complement strand
GATCGACACCCCCCTTATCAAGGGGGGATGAAGGGGGGATCGACACCCCCCTTATCAAGGGGGGATTAAGGGGGGATCGACACCCCCCTTATCAAGGGGGGATTAAGGGGGGATCGACACCCCCCTTATCAAGGGGGGATTAAGGGGGGATCAGCACCCCCCTTATCAAGGGATATCCCCCCGCCTATCGGCACCCCCCTTATCAAGGGGGGCAGGGGGGATCAAAGACAAAATCTATCTTCAATTTAATTATAACCACTTACTTATATGACTCAAATAGTCGTAATTGGTGGCGGGGCAGCGGGATTTTTTGGCGCAATTAAAGCGGCAGAATCTAACCCAAAAGCTGGCGTTACTATCCTAGAAGCGGCAAAAGAACCTCTTGCGAAAGTGCGGATTTCGGGAGGGGGACGCTGTAATGTCACCCATCATTGTTTTGATGTTTCCCAATTGGTTAATTATTATCCTCGCGGTGGCAAAGCACTACGGGGAGCTTTTAGTCGGTTTCAACCCCAAGATACTATTAAATGGTTTGAATTGCGGGGGGTAAAACTCAAAACAGAAGCGGATGGACGAATGTTTCCCAGCACCGATAATTCTGAAACTATTGTTAATTGTCTGCGGGAAAGTGCGACTTTTGCTGGGGTTCATTTAAGGCTAAATTCCCCAGTTAAATCGGTAAAAAAACAGGAAGAAAGTTTTTTAATTGAATTAAAAAGAGAGGAGCAAATTAGGGCAGATAAGCTTTTAATTGCTACGGGAAGTAGTCCTTTTGGTTATCGCACCGCTCAAGATTTAGGTCATTCTCTAGTCTCTCCTGTCCCTTCTTTATTTACCTTTCAAATTGCCGATCCTCGTCTGAAAGATTTGTTAGGGGTTGCTGTGGATAAAGTGCGAGTTCGTCTTGGGGGAAGCAAATTAGAACAAATCGGACCCTTGTTAATTACCCATTGGGGAGTCAGTGGACCGGCTATTTTAAAACTTTCTGCTTGGGGGGCGCGGTTACTTCACGAGCATCATTACCGAATGCCTTTAATCATTAATTGGTTGGGGGATTATCATCCTGAAAAATTGCGAGAAATTATCTTACAAACTAAAAGTGAATATCCCAAAAGAAAACTTTTTAATTATTGTCCCTTTGAACAGTTACCCAAGCGTCTTTGGCAGAGTTTATTAAGTTACTTGACTGTTAACTCGGAAACTCCCTGGGCCGAATTATCTAAAAATACTCTCAATCGATTAATGATTGAATTACAGCAAGGGGAATATCAAATCAAAGGAAAAGGGGTGTTTAAGGAGGAATTTGTCACCTCTGGGGGAGTGAATCTTCAGGAAGTGGATTTTAAAACTATGGAAAGTAAAATCTGTCCGGGGTTATATTTTGCCGGGGAGGTACTAGATATCGATGCAGTCACGGGGGGATTTAATTTTCAAAGCGCTTGGACCACTGGTTATCTCGCCGGACAAGCTATGGGCAATAGAAGGGTGTAGGAAGCACCGGAGAGGGGGAAGTGGGGAAGTGGGGAAGTGGGGAAGTGGGGAAGTGGGGAGCCTTTTTTCAGTAAACAGTAAACAGTGAACTGAAAACTCACATCTGACAACAAGGGCCGAATCTAAGACCTAATTGGTTAAGCTAAAAGCTTTGATGTGCTTAGTTTCTAACCTTCTTTTTAGGTAGGAGAATTGTCAGATTCTGTCTTTTGCCTCTTGCCTGTTGCCTCTTGCCTTCAGAAGCTGATAACTGAATACTGACTCCTGACTCCTGAATACTGAATACTGACTCCTGACTCCTGAATACTGCCTTCGTTAAAACCGATTCCTTGATGCTGTTATTCCCAAATTGGACCGGCTGCAATGATTTCTTGGGAGGCCGTGGTAAATTGACGGAAATTTTCCACGAAACGATGGGCTAATTCTCGCGCCTGTAGGTCGTAGGATTCGCCATCTTGCCATGCTTGTCGCGGGTCGAGGATTTTTTTGGGAACTCCGGGGACAATTTCGGGGACGAGAACTTGAAAGATGGGATGAGGATGGAAAACTACTTCCTCTAAATCGCCATTTAAAGCGGCGGAAACCATAGCGCGGGTGTGTTTGATCGAAATGCGATCGCCGACTCCGTAGGGACCGCCGGACCAACCAGTATTAATCAGATAAACGGAGGTTTCGGGGTGTTGTTCTAAACGTTCCCCTAACATTTGGGCATAGACGAGGGGTGACAGAGGGAAGAAACATTGACCGAAACAACTGGAAAAAGTCACCTGTGGGGCGGTGATTCCCCGTTCCGTTCCCGCTAATTTGCTAGTATAACCGGAGAGGAAATGATACATCGCCTGGTTCGTGGTTAATTTGGCGATTGGTGGCAGTACCCCAAAAGCATCGGCAGTTAAGAAGATAATAGTTTTCGGGTGGGTTCCCATGCCAGATACGGCACAATTAGGGATATAACGCAGGGGATAGGCGGCGCGGGTGTTTTCGGTCAAACGTCCATCATCGTAGTCGGGAAGGCGATTATCGGGGGAAAGGATCACGTTTTCGAGAATAGTGCCAAACCGAATCGCCGCCCAGATTTGCGGTTCGTATTCGGCACTTAAACGGATGGTTTTAGCGTAACAACCGCCTTCAAAGTTAAAAATGCCGTCTTCTGACCAACCGTGTTCATCGTCACCGATGAGGCTGCGTTTAGGATCGGCGGAAAGGGTGGTTTTACCCGTACCGGAGAGACCGAAAAAGAGGGCTGTATGACCGTGTTTATCCATGTTAGCGGCACCGTGCATCGGTAAAACCCCTTGTTTGGTCATCAGGTAGTTCATCATCGAGAAGACGGATTTTTTGATTTCGCCAGCGTAGCGAGTGCCACCGATGAGAACGATTTTTTTGGCCAGGTTGAGGACGATAAAGGCTTCGCTGTTCAGGTCGTCATCTTCGGGATCTCCCTGTAACCCCGGCAGGGCAATCACGGTAAAATCAGTTTGATGGGCAGCTAGTTCGATCGCACTGGGCCGGAGGAATAACTGATGGGCAAAAAGATTATGATAGGCGATTTCGGTGACAACGCGCACGCCAAAGCGACAATTAGGATCGGACCCGACGTAACCATCGAAGATATATAGGTCTTTTCCCTGTACATAGGCGAGGACTTTTCGGTATAACTGCTGGAATTTTTCCTCGCTAATCGGGGCATTATGCTGATTCCAGTCGATTTCCTTTTCGCTATTGGCTTCTTTGACAATGAATTTATCTTTGGGGGAACGACCGGTATATTTACCCGTTTCCACCACTAAAGCCCCATTATCGGCTAAAACGCCCTCATGACGTTCGATCGCCTGTTCGACTAATTGCGGTACGGAAAGATTGCGATAAACGCGACCGAGATTTTTCATGCCTAGGTTTTCGAGGCCGTAGGTGGGATGAATTTGATTTTCTAATTCGTAGTAGAAATTGACATTCTCCATGCGATCGGGCAAGGGACAAGAGATACTATCATTGGTCAGCGTGTGTAGAGTCGGCATAACCCCAATTCTCCTGATAATTTAGTTGTCGGTTTAGAGCTAAGTTCCAGGTCTCTGATTAGTGCAGTTATAGAAACTAGAAAAACTCCGTTCTCTGTCTTTTTTCACTCCCAGACACCTAAGAAGCTATATTGATTAGTTTATTTGACGATATTTGCCTGATTAATCTGGTCTTTTGCTGTCGGTAAAGCCAATCTTAGAGCGGTAATTCAGGATTATTTGCCTATTTACCCGTCATCTCCCAGTCAGGGTTTTTACCTTTTCCCTCTTGCCGATCTAACTGCTTTTTCTAGATATTTTTAGTCTAGCTGTACAATAGGATACAGACGATGTTTTTTTTACAAAAATTAACAGCTAAACAAAATTGGTCAGCTAATCTAGCAGTTAAGCTGCCCGCGAATTTAAATTGCTTGTTGAGATGAGGCAACAGGCAACAGGCAACAGTAAAGGGATTTGGGTAGATTTAGCCAATCTCAAGGATAGGCGGTTAAAATGCGTCTTAGCCTATCTTCATGGTGGGGTAGGAAGTCTCTGGTTTTGGGCAACGTCAGAACAATAGCTGGTCGTCCGGAGATGATGCCAAGGCTCCTAAACGTGGTTAAATCGGTTTTGCCGCTAATAAAAAAAGTCGATTGACACAGGGACCAGTTAGCGGCCAAAATTAACTCTATTAGCCGTTGGCAAGCTCTAGAATTGATTGTGTAAGTAGTCGGACATAAATTCTGTTGTCTATCTTAAGAAATGTAAATTGCCGCAATTCTTACTGACTCCTGACTCCTGACTCCTGACTCCTTACCCCACAGTTAACTTTACTTTTGTCCAACTACTTAAAAGGTTAATTAAGTCTAGCTCGATCTCGAAAAAAAACAACTAATATTGACATCCTCACCGCCGTAAACGGACGGTGATTCCCAAACCTCACGATTTGGGTTTCTGCTTCTGTCCCGAAGGTTTTTCGCACCTGCCTTAACAGATTTACTCTGTTCTGGTCTTATGGTCGCTCTACAGACTGACACCGCAAGCCCTGCGGCCAAAATGTTTTTACTGGCGTTAATATCTCGGTCATGGTG
>NZ_JADBSZ010000361.1:0-4040 GCF_020246425.1 Microcystis sp. M079S1 | reverse complement strand
TTTTCAGGTGGTCAATTACCTAATTTTCAGGGAAAAAGTCCCGGAATTTTACCCCCGATCACTCCAATGCTAGGCACTTTTTGAGGTCAAAAAAGCCTAAAAACCTTATCCAACAAGCTTTTTAGATTTATTCAGCAAGCCTTAAGTAGCTGGTTATAATTAAATTAAAAATAGATTTTAGGTTCGATCCCCCCTGCCCCCCTTGATAAGGGGGGTGCCGATAGGCGGGGGGATACCCCCTTAATCCCCCCTTGATAAGGGGGGCATCTGATAATTTTTAACGCCTACCTACTTATCAATCCGAGAAACGCTGTATATAACCCCCTATGCAACAAAAAAAGCAACGAAGAAAAGACATTTTCATAATATTATCTAAACCCTATAGGTTCTGTCAGGTAGGGGATAGAAGATTTAACTTAGTGTCTATAGAGTTATTGGGGTTTAGTTTTACTAGGAATCAGAATTAATGACCAGTAAGTAGCAGCCTCTGGATCGACTTCTGTAATCGGAATAATTTGCTGATTGGGTAAGGTTGCTCGTTCGATGTAGAGGGCGCGTTCTAATAATCCTAATTCATCGAGAATATTGCGAACTTTAGCGAAATGTCTGCCTAATTTAATAATCGCCGCTGCATCGATAAAGGCTAGGCGATCCCGCAATATTTCCGCCTCTAAAGTAGCGGGAATAATACTAAATACGTCATTTCGATAAGTAATAGGTACACCCAGCATTGCTGCACTTGCCATCACTGAAGAAATACCCGGCACGACTTCAATGGAAAAACGATCGCACAAGCGATTAAAGATATACATAAATGTGCCATACAACATCGGATCGCCCACACATAGCACCGCCACATCTCGACCTAAGTTTAACTGTTCGGCGATATTTTCGGCGGCAATATCATAATGAGGTTGAGAACTGCGCTCGACACTAAAAGGTAAAGGCATGGGAATTTCTATCTGCTCGGGACGGATAAAATCCGACACAATTGCCCGTGCCAAAACTTTGCCACTTTCTAAGGTAGGATAGGCAATTACCGGAACAGTTGTGAGAATTCGGTGTGCTTTGAGCGTCAACAATTCGGGATCACCAGGCCCGATTCCTAATCCATAAAGTTTGCCTAATTTATTCATAATTCGTTCTCTTTTGCTAGGGCATTGACTGCTGCTGCTGCGATTGCGCTGCCTCCCCTGCGTCCGTGCAGGGTAATAAATGGCACACCACGACTATTAGTTGCTAATTCTATTTTCGACTCTGCCGCTCCCACAAATCCCACGGGAAAGCCTAAAATCAAAGCCGGTTTATCTACATTTTGATCGAGCAATTCTAGTAGGCGAAAAAGTGCGGTTGGTGCATTACCAATGGCTACCACTGCTCCAGCTAAATGAGGTCGCCAAAGTTCTAAAGCGGCAGCGGAGCGGGTATTATTAATTTGCCGTGCCAACTCGGTCACTTCTGGATAATTGAGGGTACAAATAATCGGATTATCTTTAGGTAAACGCGCTTTGGTAATGCCATTAGCGACCATTTGAGAATCACAGAGAATTGCTGCACCCCCAGCGAGGGCATTTCGTCCGATTTTAACCGCGTCCGGTGATGCTTCTAAATCTTCTGTTATGTCTGTCATCCCGCAGGAATGAATTAGACGAACCGCCACAGGAGCTAAATCATCGGGGAGATTTTTCCAGTTAGTTTCAGCCCGAATAATAGCAAAAGATTTGCGGTAAATTTCCTCACCATTCTTAATGTATTCCATTCTATTTATCTAAATTTTTCGAGTTTTGGGAGCTTAAAATTTGGGCTATGAGGGGGGGAATCTTGGTAAATTCTCCCTCAAATATAGGTGTTTCTAAGAATTTTTGACTATCACCCACATAGACTTGATAAGCTTCTAGTATTTGGCCATTTTCCTCGATGGTAGTTCCTAAAAGGGTAATTTCGGCTGGACCCGGTTGAGCGCAGGATTTAGCACAACCCGTCAAATGAATATTAACAGGAGAATTGCAGGTTAAGCGTTCTTTCAAATAATCTGCCAAGAGAGAAGCATGAATTTGAGTTGCAGTGGCCGCCGCTGCACAGCCCGGTTTACCGCTACAGGCAACTATCCCCGCATCCCATCCAAGAGAAGCGGATAATCCTAGTGATGCCAGTTTTGGCAACAATTCTGAGACTTTTTCATCGGGAATATCGGGTAATATAACAGTCTGCCAAGGGGTTAATCGTAACTGACCACTGCCAAAAGTTTCTGATAGTGTCGCTAATCCCCATAGTTGATTAGCCGTCAATTGTCCTAATCTTAATGATAGACCAATATAAGATAATCCGGGTTGCTTTTGAGGATGAATTCCCAGATGAAAATAGGGTTGAGTAGAATGGGCAGCTTGCCGGTATTCTTGCCGGTGTATTATGCCGGTAGAAGTCCGATGTAATTGGCAGTTAACTTGTTCGAGATATTTGGCTAATCCCCAATCTTTGAGCAGGTGTTTCATCCGCGGTTTTTTACCCTTGATATTGGGGGTTTGTTGAACATAATCGACATAAACCTTTACTAGAGCTTTGACCACAGCTAAACAGTTTTCTGGCTCAATTAATAAGTCCGTGTCATAGAATTGTTTATCTCCTCCGAGGGCTAATCGAAAGCAAACAAGAGAAGTTAAATTTGTCGGATTATTGACGGCAATTGCTGATAGCTGAATCTCATTATAGCGGTGTTGCCAGTCCATAGTTGAACCAGTGCCAATTCCCACTGCACCACCGCCATCGATCCCGATACTAAATTTAGGACTTAGTTGGGCAATTGATGGATAATTTTGGATAAAATTATCTAATTCTTGGACTAATGGACGAGTATCGATCGACTCTTGGCAGTCAATTCCAGCCGTGGGACTGGACATGATATTACGCAGATGATCGATACTGGGATTATGGGCAGCTAACCCTAATTTTTGCAGGGTTTGAAATTCTTCTAAACTGGGGGATTTTTGCAGTCCGCGAATTTGCAGATTTGCCCGATTGGTAACTTGTATTGTCGTCTGCCATTGTTCGAGCCAAGTGGCGATCGCTTTTCCCTGTTGAGAATTGAGCCATCCACCGGGGGTGCGGAGACGAATTAAAAACCCATCCTGGGCAGCAGTTCCATAAAACAAACCGGGACAAGCATTTGCTTCAACTAACCAATTCACCGTTGTTTGTTCTCCATGCGACGCAGAGAAGTAGTTAGAAAATTATTTGTCTATCTACCGATTAAAAACTTGTAATTGGCATTCTGACTCGCAAGGAAAAAGGGAAGATGTACTCTTTTTACTTTTTACTTGATTACAGCTGCGGCACAGTACCAGAATTGCACTGGACTTTCCCAAAGACAAGCTTAAATATCATACCACGTTTTCGGTTGAAACTCAGTATCGTTAAGAATCGCTACATTTTCACCCCTTTGTGCCAAGACAAATAAACCTTGACGATAAGCATATTTCTCCGCTCCTTCTTCGATTTCAATGCCTGCTACTGCCCCATATAATTGTTTGTGGTTATATTCTGGGAAAAATTGCCTAAATTCGGCTAGATTCTTGATTAATTCTTTGACATCATCTACACTTAAACTACTTTTGACTTCCACTACTAGCACATGATTCTCATTAGTTACTAACACATCAATTTCTAGGGTTTTACCGTCGAGACGTTTTCTGACTCTTTGACTAACTTGATGTACGGGAATCTGACGATTTAAAAATAAAGTCTCACAAGCTGGAGCTACCATATTTTCGACAAAACGTCCCCATTTACCTCCAAGATTACCAATTTCTTTACTGAGTCTAGTAATTTGGCGATCGGTTTTTAAAGATTGTTCTTTGAGAATCCGCTCGGTTTCTAAAGATTGTTCTTTGAGAATCCGCTCCGTTTCTTGAAAGCGTCGCTCGGTTTCTTGAAAGCATCTTTCTGTCTCTTTTTGAGCTTCTACTAATTCGGCTAATAATTTCCAAACATCATCGGCGGTAGTGGTCATAATTTTTCCTCTGAATTAACTTGATACTAACCTG